>JASLZO010000211.1 GCA_030754805.1 Dehalococcoidia bacterium | reverse complement strand
GAGTGATGCGTGATGGAGGAAAAATGACAACGATGGTGACGACGATGATGCTGCTGATATGACGACGTGGATGATAGCATCGATTGCTTCGACGTTGACGACTACGCCGACGATGATGGCGGCGATGCCGACGGCGACGGCATTCTCGACAGCTACTGGACCTGGACGCCCATCCCCCAGATGGGCGGGATCAGCTACATCATGGCCGTTCGGATCATCGACCTTTCCTCCATGATCAACCTGAATGCGGCCACTGCCCTGACCAATGACGGTGATAGCGGGTTCGCAGCAGGCGACGACACGCCGCGTGGCTATTTCCCCACCAGCATCGACCTGTCCCGCTTTCTAAAACGTTTCAGCGCGGACCACTGGACGGGCGGGGACAACCTCAGCAGAGAGTTGCAAGATCTGCTTGACCTTCGAAAGATCGACACCACACTGGCCACGCCATTCGGCCTGACCAACCTTGCCCTTTACCCGGATTCAACTTCCTACACATCAAACGGTCGCCTGGGCGCCTGGCTCGAAAAGGTCAGTTTGTACGGGTACGTTAATAACACCGACAGGCTTTCGATCGTGGATGAGTTGGAACTTCGTTATCGATACGAACTTGACAACGCCAACGTCTATACGACCGGCGAAACTGCCATGCCCATCCTGTTGCGTCACGGCGCTGGGGAATCGGACTGGCAACAGGTCCACAGGGTGACAAGCGAGCAGGACTACTTCCAAGGCGGCGACGATTTGAACATTGCCGCACGCACCTTTCCCGCCGTCCGCCAGTGGCTGACGACCCGAAGCGGCTCCGCGGTCTTCGCGCCCAACCACCGCGATATCCACGGCGATATCCACGAGGATTCGCGGGGAATACTCAAATATGACCTGGTCTACGAGGACGGCGGCGCCGATGGGGACATGGAAACACGGATCGAACACATCAAGGACCGCATCGAGGACGCCCTCAACGCAGGTTCGACGACATACCTGGACCTGAACAGTTCCCAACTGGAACAGGTCGCGACGGAGTACGCCCTGGCCATCCAGGACTATTCAGACTCGGACGACATGCCCAGTTCCAGAACGATCGGAAGCGTCAAGTATTACGGCATGGAACTGCTGCCCTTCCTCCGCGAGGTCTACATCCAGGCGGGATACGACGATAAGGACAGGGACAACGACGATGGCGATAACGATCCGGACACCGGGATGGGTGACAAGTGGGAACTCCATGCAGATTCTCAGGCCATGGCCGTGGAGATCGCCAACCCCTTCGACCGCTTAATCAAGGACGTCTTGCTCAACGACCGCATCCAGATCGCGGTGGTCCAAGGTGACCCGCCTGATGATGTGTCCACGCACATCTTGAGCGGAATGCCCGACCTCGACAGCCAAGAGAAGGTCGTCCTCTATTCTAACCCCATCTCCCCCGTGGTGGAGGGGACCTACGGCGCTGATCTGAATGCCGACCTCGGCCTGTCGGGACCGCCCTCGCCCGTCGATCTCGGTGACGGGACATTGAAGTTCAATGTCAACGACACCGACGACGTGACGGTAGAACTTCGCGTGGACGTCGACGGTACGGGTACATGGGTCACCTATGACCGACTCACGGTCACTGACTTCAGGCTTCCCCTCGCCGTGGACCATCAAGAGGCACCAAATCCCGATACAACGGCAAAGGCGCACGGACAGGGCTCAATGGCTCGAGACGGCCAAGACATCCGCTACCTTTCCAACCAAGGGAAAGATCTCGTCGATCCGGTCAGACTACCCGACAATCCCGGATACAAAACCCGTGTGACCGGGAACGCCGTGGACGAACTCGAAACGGACGAAAAGGGCATAAGCGGGGACGATGAACTTGACAGCTTTCAGATTCCCATCGCCAATCGACCGATCTTCAGCGTCGCCGAACTGGGTTGGATCCTGATGTTCGGCTTCACGGACGAACCGGATGGCGACTTTCCCCAACGCTTCAGCGGAGAGGGGCCCGGCTCGCCCGCCTTGCCGGACGCCACTAGGACCCATGATCCCCGCCGCCGGTTCCTCACATTCAACACGGAACTGCCCTACGACGGCACGGAGGTGGAGCCGGATGAAGTGGGTATCCCCCACGCAGCGATCGTCCTCGATGAGTTTACGACACTAAGCCCGCGACATGACGGCGTCGACAATGACAACGACGACGGCGACAACGACCCGAACACCGCTGATGACAACGAGGCAGAACAGGTCGTACCGGCTACGATCAACATCAACACGGCCCCTCTACATATACTGACGCTCGCGGCGCCCCTGCCCGAACCGATCGATGATGTGCAGGCCCTCATGGAGGGCGTCGTCGACTATCGTGACAATCCTGACAACCGCATTGACATCACGGGATATAGTCCCGCGGACGGGCTTCGCCAGGAGAAGGGTATCGCCAGCACCGCAGAACTACTGCTGGTCAACCCTGATTTGGTCGCCAATGGTGGACCAGTAAACCCCGAGTTGGACATGACCCGCTATACCGACACTCAGCAGCCGATGGAACTCGACCTCTATCCCATGCCCGAACAGAGCGGTGCGGTGCAGTACACCAGCCCGATGGAAGCCGAAGGCCGAATGGCCCGCTTCCAGTTCTTGGCCCAGGCCTTCACGACACGCAGCGATTTTTACGTCGCGTACGTCGTTATCCTGGGGTATGACTCCGCCGACTTCACGAAGGATCCGGCCGAGTCGAAACGTTTCTATGCTATCTTTGACCGATCGCGGATTGTCGCCTCCGTTTGTCGCGATCACCATATCGGGGAACACACCGTCCCTGGCGTGAACGATCGCGTCGAAGTGCTGGCGGTAAGAGATGCGGAGTGATCCAAGAACGAGAAACGGGCAGCGCAAAGGGCAGGGCCGCGGCGAATGCGTTCGCCATTTCGGCCGACCCGCTCCAACGGCAGCCGATTGAGAAGTTTCGCCCACCACCCGCCGTCCCCGAGGTTCACGCA
>JASLZO010000210.1:271-2995 GCA_030754805.1 Dehalococcoidia bacterium | reverse complement strand
TCGACGTCCCCGTCAACCGCCCGGCCCCTAATCGAGACCAGAAGACCACGAACGCCATCGGCACTCCAAAGAACAACGGGCCCCAGATCTGCACGTAGTGGCCCCAGTTGGTACCCGTCTCAGCCACTGGTAGTAGCCCACGAGCTGGAGCGTCGATCCCGCCGTAGAACGGTAGATACAACAGGATTGACAATGCCGCGACCGCCAGAGACGGTCCAAGGATGTCCCCCGTCACGCGCCCCCATCGGGCGGGCGAGTCCCGGAACTCCTCCGACGCGCGCCACAGGCGGAGGATGGCCACGGATGCCATGAATACGAGCAAATATGCGGGCAGGTCCCATGTGTTCAGGAAGCCCAGCGCGCCTATGACCAACGCGATCAGGACGGCTTCGCCCGGCTGGTCGATGGGCCAGCGGGAGTCAGGCGGGTCTCTCCGTGCGAGCCAGGCGAGGGCGAGGGTCAATGCGAGAAGCACGAACGGAATCGCCATCAGGTGAGGGTGTAAGTCTCCCAGGACGAAGCTAAAGGCAGGAAACTCGTCGATAGGATCCGCGTGAGTCCCGTCAATGATGATCCGGGTCGGCCAGAACCACCAGTTCGGATCGTCGAGGAGGCCCACATCGCCGAACGGCACGAGTCGACGGACCGCCTGCCACCCGCCGGAGAGATTGCCTGCTACAAGCAACAACGCAGCCGCCAAGCCACCCCCGAAGTACGCGATGCCGGTAAACCGGGTCGATGCCACTCCACGGAGGTTCGCGAGCGTTATGGCGTTCGCGGCGAGCGAGAATGAGGCAATCGCCGCGAGGCCAAATATGGTCGCAAGCCCCAGGTTGTACGCGATCCATGGGGGCGCGAACGACAGTTGCGCAGGCAGACTGAGCGTCAGGTAACCGAGGTAGTAATAGCTGATCGAGTGGCCGGCAAGCCACGGGTCCGCGACCGGGAACTCCGGGCTACGGATCGAACTCGCGAGGAACGCCAGGTCCATCGGCTGTTCGGTCGTGAGCCCGGTAACCGCGGTGGTCACGGTGACGTCTGGGAACAACACTCGATACAGCACCAGGGCGCTGAACGCGGCAATGAAGACGACCTCCTCGAATACGAGAACGCGCCGATTGAATCGAAGAAAGAACCGGATCTCCTGGAGCTGGCTCCGAAGCAAAAGCGCCGACGCCCCAAGAAACAGGGTAAGGATCACGACCAACGAGAGCGGTCCGTTAGGAAGGACCCCGGCGGTGACTACGGCCCAGTAGGCGTACACAACAATCAAAAGACCGAGAGGCTTGGACACTCCGTACCCGCGATCTGGCAGGAAACGGAATAGGAGGAAGCTCCAGGGTACGGCGGCGAGGCCGATGACCTGTACGGTCAACAGCCAGGGGACCAGGTGAGTCATCGGTCAGGGTGACGGGCGTTACCCGACCAGTGCGCTGGCAAACGAAACTGGGTCGAATTCCGCGAGGTCGTCGATACCCTCGCCGAAACCGACGTAGGTAATCGGGATAGCCAGCTCTCGTGCGACCGCGAGGGCGATGCCCCCCTTAGACGTCCCATCCAGCTTTGAGAGCACCAACTCGTCCACGTCGACCGTCTTCAGAAACTCCCTAGCCTGTAAGAGGCCGTTCTGTCCAGTCGTCGCATCCAAGACGAGCAGGACGCGGACCAGAGCTTCGGGGAGAGCACGGGTGATTACACGCCTGATCTTCTTGAGTTCTTCCATGAGGTTCGATTTCGTGTGAAGCCGGCCTGCGGTGTCCACGATGAGGACATCCACACCCCGTGCTTCCGCGGCCCGGACGCTGTCGAAAACGACCGCTCCCGGATCGGCACCACTCTGATGGGCGATCACATCGACCTTCAGACGTTGCCCCCAATGTTGAAGCTGTTCGATCGCCGCGGCGCGGAACGTATCCGCCGCCGTGAGGAGCACGGTCCGATCAGCCTGGAGATGGGAACGAGCGATCTTTGCGATCGTAGTTGTCTTGCCGCTGCCGTTGACTCCGACGACGAGGATGATCTCGGGTTTCGCTGAACGGGGGGTTTCCGTGGGGTGATCCACCGATCCTTGAAGGATCGTGGCCAGCTCGTCCACCAGAACGTCCCTGACCTGGGTGGATCGGGCGAGACCCTCTTTCCGAATCCGGTCACGGGTCCGCTGGATCAACTCTTCGCTCAAATCGATCCCAACGTCAGAGCCGATGAGCGCATCTTCGAGGTCATCCCAGAGTTCGGGTTCGATCTTGGGTTCGGTGAACAGCCTCGCCACCTTGCCGAACCATGCGCCACGGGTCTTCGAAAGGCCTTCATCGACGCGCGCGGGAGCAGAACGGTTCTTCATCGGCGTATCGGGTTCAGTCGTCGAATCGGTGTTGATCCGACAACCTGAGCTTGATGGCGTTGGCGTGGGCACGCATCCCTTCCGACTCTGCAATCGCAATCCCGGCAGGACCGATCCGTTCGACCCGTTCAGGAGGAACCGCAACGATGCTGGTTACCTTTAGGAATTCGAAGACGCTGACGGGGGAACTGTGGAACGCGGCGCCAGCAGTCGGCAACGCGTGGCTGGGACCCGCGACGTAGTCGCCGAGAACCTCCGGGGACCCTGCACCAACGAAGACGCCTCCCGCCGCCGTGATCCGTGGCACCACGTTCCATGGATCCTTGATCAGCAGGCAAAGATGCTCTGGGGCGAAGGCGTTGGAGAATCTGATCGCCTGATCC
>JASLZO010000210.1:0-261 GCA_030754805.1 Dehalococcoidia bacterium | reverse complement strand
TCTCGACCACGACCACCGCACCCTGTTCCTCGATGGATGCATGGGCGGGAGATTCCTCCGGTAGTTCCGTCAACTGTCGCCGGACCTCTCGTTCCACGCGTGGGACGAGGCGTTCCGAGGTGGTCACCAGGATAGGCCTGGAGTCACTGTCGTGCTCTGCCTGAGCGAGGAGGTCCGCCGCGCACAGAGCCGGATTTGCATCCTCGTCGGCAAGGACGATCGTCTCGGATGGGCCCTGGAGCGCATCCACGCCAGCAACGC
>JASLZO010000020.1 GCA_030754805.1 Dehalococcoidia bacterium | reverse complement strand
AGTAGGCGGATCTTCTCGGTGGATGTATCCGCGCGTCCCTCGACGATGGTCCCGGCGTGCCCAAACCTCATGCCGGGCATATCGTCCATGAACCGGCCTGCCATGAAGGCAATGATCGGGAGACGACTGCCCGTGCGCTTCACGTAGTCGGCCAGCTGCGCTTCCATGGGTCCACCAGGTTCTGAGTAGATCACCACCGCCTTCGTTTCGGGGTCGGCTTCGAACTTCGGCATCAGGTCCGCGTAGGTGCTGCCGATAATGGCGTCCCCACCGATGCTGACCGCGGTCGTCTGGCCGAGGCCGGCGGCGGAAAGCGTGTTGCAGATCTCGGTGGTCATGCCGCCGCTGCGGGACATGACACCGATAGGACCGGGTGTGAACGCCTTTTGTGTGTCGACCGCCGTCCCACCGATCCCGCCCATCTTGGTCTTCCCGGGCGATATGACTCCGAGACAGTTCGGCCCGATCACCTGTGCGCCTCGAAGTTCGGCCAATTCGGCGATCTGTGCTGTCTCGGCCCGAGGGATGCGCTCGGTGACAATGACAATCAGTTTCACTCCTGCGTTGATTGCCTCGAAAGCGGCGTCACGGGCGAAGGCCGGTGGGACGGAAACGACCGCGCCGTCCACCCGTTGGGACGCCACGATCTTCTGGACCGTGTCGAACACCGGGACGCCGTATACGTCGCGCCCCTTGCGTCCCGGGGTAACGCCTCCGACAACCTTGCTGCCGTAGTCAAGGCATTCACGGGTCATGTTCACCGCCTCGCGCCCCGTGATGCCCTGGATGATGAACGTGGTGTCCTGGTCAACGAGGATGGACATCTACGTAGAGCCCTTTTGGACATTTTCGACGGCGCGACGGGCGGCCTCATCCATAGAAACCGATCGGTCGCAGTACTCGACCCCGTATTTTTCGAGAATCTTGAACCCGTCCTGCTCCCAGGATCCGGGTATCCGGAAGATCGCGATCTTCTCGGCTGGGTCGAAGCCCGATTCGATTACGCCCTTGATGATTCCGCGCGCCATGATGTCGACGCGGGTGTTGCTAACGACATTCATCATTACAGCGATCTTTTCGACACCAGGCTTCGAGAGGATCAGCTTCGTGAGTTCGGCCGCCTTCTTCACGCTCGGATTGCCACCGATCTCGCAGTAGTTCGCGGCGCGGCCACCGTGTTTCTTGATCGCGTCAAATAGCGTCAGGCTGCCGCCTCCGGCGCCGATGATGAGTCCGAGGTCGCCGTCGAATTCGACGATGCGTCCGGCGACTCCCCGTTGATCCATGGCGTCGACCTCAGCCCCCCGGATCTCGAACTCAGTCGGCGGTCGTGCCTGTCTCGTATCGTCGCGACCGACGCCCAGGTCGGATAGAAGCGCGGATTGCCCTCCCCGCGCCTCTTCTTCCATGTCGACATGGCAGTCGAGTGCGACGAACGACCCATCCTCAAGTTGTGCCAGCGGGTTGATTTCTGCGAGCGTCAGGCCGTGCTGCATGAACCCCTGCGCAAGCCTGGATAGCACGGGAGTCATCTGCGTGAGTTCACGGCCGGTGATGCCGAGTGACGCGATGGTTTCCTTCGCGTTGTGATCAGAGAAGGGCAGAAGGGAAGGGAAGTTCACCCGAGCGACCCTGTCTGGGTGTGTCTCCGCGGCCTCCTCTATGTCGATTCCACCCATATCGCTGAATAGGAAAAGAGGTTGCTTGGCGGTTGTGTTGTACAGGACCCCGGCGTAGTACTCCTTCATCACTGCCGCCTGTGCCTCCACCAGGACGCCGACCGGCAGCTGGCCACCGATCTCAAGGCGCAGGATTGCTTCGGCCGCTTCGGATGCCTCTTTCGGAGAAGTCGCGAATCGTATGCCACCAGCCTTCATGCGTCCGCCCGAAAGCACCTGAGATTTCAGGACAACCGGCCCTGCGAGGTCCCTTGCGATGGCCTCCGCCTGCGCAGGATCCGAGGCGAGACCGCCCTTCGGGACCGGGATACCTAGGCGCGAGAGGAGCTGTTTCGATTCGTGTTCGTAAAAACGCATCGGATCAAGCCGTCCGTCGCATCACCTGGAGGATGTCGTAGCCGGTGACTTCATTCGAACGGGCGGCAAGCGCGCCCAAGTAGTCGCGATCCAGTTTCCCGGCCTGGACTGCTTTCGCCAGGAGCATCAGAAGACCCTTGATTGTTGCCTCATCGTGGAATTCGCCGGTGCCAGGATGAACGACGGCTCCACCGCCGACCTCGTGGTAGTACTCAACGATGTCTTTCGCGGTTTGGATCTGCTCGTCGTTGGGCGTGTAACTCTGGTTGGCTATCTCTGCCTGCTGTGGGTGGATGACCCAGGTTCCGTCCATGCCCATATTGGCGGCGCCAACGTTCTTTTCACGGATCGCCTCCCGGATCACCTCCGCCTCATCTTCCGGAGCGTCACGGCGGATCAGAGTCAGGAAGGCATTGTCGATGGCGTGGAGCCCGGCTGCCTTCGCGGCAACCACCGTTGCCTGTTTCGCGTAATGAAAATTGCGGTTCTGATCTTTGACCATCTCCCGGACACCGAGCGCGGCGGAAAAGTCCGCGATTCCGAAGATGAGCCCGACCATCCGATCCGACGCCGTCCCAATCTCGTAGGCGTGGACGAGGGCGTGAGGAGTTTCGATTAGCGCCTCCAACTGAACACGCGTGTTCCATCCCCCTTCGCGCTCGAGGTCGTCGAGCAGCTTGGATAGAAAGATGATGTCATCCGGGCCATTGGTCTTGGGGATGATGATTCCGTGGAACCGGTCCGGAGCGCCCAGCATGATGGCCTGGAGGTCGCCAAGAAAGAACTTCGAGCGGATATTGTTCGGGCGGACCGTGATGACCTTTTCGCCGAAGTCGATCGTCGTCAGCGCCTCGACCATCGTTTTCCGGGACGCTTCACCCTTGAATTCATACGGGCAGGCGTCCTCGAAGTCGGCCATGACATGGTCGACGGACGCCCCAGCAGCGTTCTGGTGCATCCTCAGGTTGTGCCCGGGATAGGTGAGTTCCGTCCTCGGCACGACGATGCGCTTGCCATCATCGACGACGAACATCGGTTACCCGTCTCCTGTCGATTGTTCGACCGCGGCAGCCCTCTCCAACAAGGCAAGTGCGCGTACGTATACAGGGCGGTCGACCACCATGCCGTCCATCCCGACGGCACCTCGGCCGTCTCGCTCCGCCTGTTCGTAGACATTGACGACCCGGCGCGCCTCCTCGACCTCGATTTCATTCGGTCGGAAGATCCGGTTGACGACGGAAACCTGGGTCGGGTGGATGCAGAATTTGCCGGTGAAGCCGATGCTCCGGACGAACGTGGCATCTTGCTCGAGTGCTTCGGTGTTCTTGTAGTCCATCTCGGGGGCATCGAACGCGGCGACCCCGGCCGCGGCACAGGCCGTTGCGAAGGCGTACCGGGCCCACTCCACTTCTTTCGACGAACGGGTCCGTTGGATCTTCATGTCGATAGTGAAATCTTCGCTGCCGAAAGACGCGGCAACGACTCGATCGCTGGCACGGCAGATACCCGCGGCATTGAGCACTGCTTCCGCAGACTCGACCCATGGGGCTAGGCGGATGTTCCCTTTCGGCAAGCCCTGGCTGACCTCCAGAAGTGTGAGATAGCTATCGACGGTCCGGACAACGTCCGGTGTGTTTGCCTTCGGCAGGCTGATTCCATCGATGTCAGGGCCGACGACGGCAAGAAGGTCACCCTCTAGAAGGCCGGTGTCGAGCCCGTTCACTCGGACAAAGACCTGGTAGTCGCCCCCGCGGGCGACCGATGGAAGCGATTCCTTCACCGTCTGCCGACCTGCGGCCTTGTCTCCGGGCGCGACAGAATCCTCAAGATCCAAGCAAACGGCATCGGCGCCTGTCGACGAGGCATTGTCAATGAACCGTCGGTTGTTGCCGGGAACGAACATCAAGCTCCGCAAGAGGGAAGCATCCCTTGCTGCCGGTCCAACGGAAGAGGCGGCTGGCAGTGTCAGCGGGACGCCCCCGCTGAAGGGAGGGCACCAGAAACTCGGCGGGACAAGCGAACAGCGACTGTCAGCCTCCGTTTGAGGCGGCACGCGGGCCGCCTGGCTACCCCCTAGATTCGCTCAACGGGCACGCAAACACCGCGCCAAGCGTTCGAGCCGCCAGAGTCTATCAGGTTCAGGCATACGGCTCAAACGTGGTGTTGCTGCTTGACGCATAGAAGGCGTCTATACTCCCGGTCGGTGGTTGGAGGTAACACGCGGTGGAACTGGCGCAGGTCGAGGCGGTGGTTGAGGTGGCGCGCCAGCAGAGCTTCACGCGCGCGGCGCGAGCACTGTTTCTGACCCAACCGACGATTTCGAGCCGCATCCAGGCGCTAGAAAGAGATCTTGGCTGTCTGCTCTTCGAACGCCGCAGCCGAGGTGTCGCCCTGACGGAAGAGGGTCGTGCGTTCCTGCCATATGCGGAACGAACGTTGCAGACAGTTCGCGACGGGCTCGATGCCCTCGCAAATTCCCGAGAGGCGACGGGAGGCCGACTGGCGATTGGCTCCGCACGAAACATCGGCGCGTACGTACTACCATCAGTCTTGGAGACGTTCCGCCGCCGGTACCCGGGGGTCGATCTCCAGATACGTACCGGTCGGTCATCAGACGTGCTTGGGATGCTGCTGAACGATGAGGTGCACATCGGGTTTGCTCGGACCCTGGTGCACCTTGATCTCCGGTCGGTTCACCTGTATGACGAAGAGATCGCACTCTTCGTCCATCCGGGGCACCCGTTCACGAGTGGATTCGGGGTCACGCTCTACGACGTGGGCAGGGAACCTTTGATTCTCTATGACCCGGGGTCGACGTACTATGTGATCATCAACCGGGTGTGCCAAGAAGCTGGGATCGCGCCGCGGGTAACGATGCAACTCGACAGCATCGAGGCGACGAAGAAGATGATCGAGCAGGGTCTGGGCGTTTCGCTACTACCAGTGAGTGCCGCCCAACGAGAGGTCGAGGCGGGACTGCTGGTAAAGGTACCCATCCTCGAAACCGAGCGCATCACGTTGCCGACGGCGATCATGTTTCGCCGCACGCGCAAGCCGGCCGGTGCCGTTGAGGCATTCCTTCGATTGGTCGAAGGAATCTATGGGAAGCAGATCATCCAATCGGCCGAATCCACGGCCGCGGCGCCGTCGACTGACGGTTAAGCCGTCTTGCGTGCCCGCGAAGCTATCGCCGCACGGTAGACTTCCAGGATTTCTGAGGTGACGCGCTCCCACCGATAGCGCTCGACCTTTTTGCGACCGGCATTCGCGAGACGTTCCTGTCGAGGTTTGTCCTTCAGCAAAGAGACCAGCGCTTCAGCGAACGTGGTCTCGTCCTTCGGGTCGATGAGTACGCCGTCGATGTCGTCGTTCACGACGCTCTCGTAGCCGGGAATCCGAGATGCCATTACGGGCGCACCGGCGGCCATCGCCTCCAGCAGCACGATTCCTTGGCTTTCGGCTCCGGTGGCGGGGCTGCAGAAGACGTCTGCCGCACGGTAATGGCCCGCTAGTTCCTCTTCGGAGAGATACCCGGTGATGTGGATGTCCCGGAGACCTCGCTCAGCGATAATCCGAGCGCTTTCCTTGCTGATTTTATCCGGGCCGACCACGATGAGCCTGGATTCGGGGAGTTGCCACTTGAGTTGTGCGTAGGCGCGAAGCAATAGAGGGAACCCCTTCCGTTTCTCCATCCGTCCGACGAAAAGGATGTTGACCTTTCCGTCGAGGAGATGCTTTGGCAACTTGGCGTCCCCGTTGAAACGATCGATCCTGACCCCGTTCGGAATGACCGTGTAGTCCGCGGGGAGGTACTTGCCGACGAAATCACGGGCAGGTTCTGATACGGCGATTCGCCTGTCCAACCTGGAGGCCCAGCGCTCGATTCGGCCTCCGAAGATGATTTGCGAAGCCGGGTACCAGCGCCGGGGTTTTGCATAGGTGTGGAACGTGCCCACGAGGGCGGGTCCGTTACTGAGACGCAGGAACGTGACCGGCAGGACCGGCACCATGGGTTCGTGGATATGGACCAAGTCGAACTGTTCACGCTCGAGCAAGGCCTTCACCTTCTTGCCCAGTCTGAGCGAGACGGTGATTCGAGCGATCGAGCCGTTGAGCGGAATCGGGACAGGCCGCCCGAGTCGTATCAGATTGGGACGATCCAGCGCCTCAGCGCTCTTGGACGAAGGCGCCACGATGGTCGTTCGGTGTCCGAGTGCCCGAAGGTGCTCATCGAGCGCCGCAACATGGCTTGTGACGCCACCCGGATACGCGAAATCGTACGGGGAAACAATCGCGACCTTCAGGGGTCGAGAACTACCTGGTGTCGCTTCCCTCTCCGTCGCAGCGACGGCCACACGGCTCCTTACTTCAGCGAGGGGGCTACTCGCTTCCCTCGCCAACGATGAACTGTTCCAACCTTCTCCGCGCTTCGTCGTCCCGCATCTGGATGGGTGGGGATTTCATGAAGTAAGCAGACGGCGATGCCAGCACGCCGCCGAAGTTGCGATCCAGACCAATCTTGGCGCAGCGGATCGCGTCGATCACGACTCCCGCCGAGTTCGGACTGTCCCACACCTCTAACTTCAGCTCGGCGTTCAGCGGGACGTCACCGAATGTGGTCCCTTCCATGCGGATGTAGGCCCACTTGCGGTCGTCGAGCCACGGAACGTAGTCACTGGGGCCGACGTGGATAGATTCGTCGTCCATCCCATAGTCGAGTTGTGACAGTACAGAGTTCGTCTTTGATTCCTTTTTGGACTCCAACCGGCTGCGCTCCAGCATGTTGTAGAAGTCGGTGTTGCCACCAAAGTTCAACTGGTACGTGCGGTCCAACCTGACACCGCGGTCGCCGAACAGCCGCGTCATCATCCGGTGCATGATTGTGGCCCCGACTTGGGACTTGATGTCATCGCCGATGACGGGAAGCCCGCGCTCCTTGAATCGGCCCTGCCAGTACTTCTCTCGTCCGATGAATACGGGGATGCAGTTGATGAATGCGCATCCAGCGGCCAGCACTTGCTCGACGTACCACTTGGTGGCCATCTCACTGCCAACCGGTAGGTAGCTGACGACGACATCCACCTCGCGTTCGCGAAGGACGCGAACGATGTCTGTCGTCGACCCTTCCGCCTTCGTGATCTTCTGGGAGAGGTACTCCCCCAGCCCATCATGGGTCATGCCACGATCGACGGTGACGCCTATAGGCGGCACGTCCGTGAACTTATAGGTGTTGTTCGGTTTCTCGAAGATCGCAGTTGCAATGTCCTTGTCGACCTTTGTGTCTCCGACATCGAACGCAGCGACGAAGTTGAGGTCACTGATGTGATACGAGCCAAGTCGCGGGTGCATCAGACCCGGAATCGTGTCCGTGTCGTCTGCCTCCCTGTAGTAATGGACGCCCTGAACGAGCGACGACGCGCAGTTTCCCACGCCGATAATCGCGACGTTAATCTTGTCGGCCAATCAATCCCCCTTCTTGCGACCCCCCACGGGCGCAAATACGCATTCGATGTAAAACCGACCTATTCTAACGAAGGGCATACCTGCCATCAACTGACGATTCTGGAAGGGAACACCTACGTTCGGGTCGCATGTCTGACGCCTGTCTGATCTGATAACGCTGCGTGCTATGCTGCCGACCCGAATGCTCTACGACTTTCAGACACAAACCTTCCTGAGCGACGGGGTGCTCAGCCCCATCGAGTTGGTTCGACGCGCGGTGGTTAACGGCTATAGCGGGCTTGCGATTACCGATCACGTGGGGGTCGGGGGCATCGAACCACTCCTGGAGCACCTCAGGGAAGACTGCTACATCGCCCAAGAAGAATGGGGGATCCCGGTATTTCCCGGCGTGGAGTTGACTCACCTTCCGCCGAAGCTGATCACCTCGGCTGCCCAACGGGCGAGGGACGCTGGAGCAGCGATGGTGCTGGTCCACGGAGAGACCCCCGTCGAGCCGGTCGAGCCTGGTACCAATCGAGCAGCGGTTTCATCACCCGCTGTCGACATCCTGGGTCATCCCGGGCTAATCACGGAAGAAGACGCTCAAGTTGCGGCTGAAAACGACGTGTTCCTTGAGATTTCAGCCAGAAAAGGCCATTCGCTCGCGAATGGCCACATCGTCAGCATGTCGACCGCTGCTGGCGCCCAGATGCTGATTGACTCGGACGCTCATGCACCCGAGGATCTCCTGACCGAAGCGATGGCTCTTACGGTGGCGCGTGGCTCAGGACTAAACGAAGAAGCGACCCGAATCGTCCTGCTAGATAACCCACGCCGCTTGATCGATCGACTGTCGCTACGCTGGTCGGTGCCGAGTCCCGGAGGATCCGGATAACGGACCAGTCGAGTCGGGCTATCCCTTGCCGATGCGGAACACCTTAGTGCTGCAGACCGGGCAGGTGCCCTGCGTAGCCGGCCGCCCGTTCTTCAGCGTAACTTCCTGAGCGTTACTAATCTGACGCTTGGTCCTGCACTTCAAGCAGTAAGCCTCGGTTGCTGGCATCAGCGCGATCCCCTTTCCCCGTACCGTTCCGTCAGTGAGTTTTGACTGTAGGTAGGCGCTGGATGGGTGTCAAGGTAAATTGAACGAAGTTTTGGAGCCAGATTTACTAGTCAGCCACTATTGGGGGTGAGGCTCCTGGATTTCGGTCGATCAACACTTTCCGGGGCCTCCACAGCCCCCGTCCCTCAGATTTTGTTTCGAGGATCGCTGCGAACTCCCCTTTGGGGGTCAGAGCGACCGCGAGATCTTCGGGCGCGGAGGGGATGAATGGAGGGTCGGGGTCTCCGGGCAGTTCGCCCCACTCCCCCGAGGCGTCGTCGAGAACGCGCCCGGTCAAGGCAGCCTGGAGACCGTTTTCGTTCAGTCGTAGCGAACGCCAGCCTTGGAAAGGGAGAGACAACGGGAGCCACCAATCGGGATGCGGCGCTGCACCAGATTCGTGGAAGGGGCCCTCGAATTCCAGGATGGCCCGGAGTGAGACTGCTTGGTCACCGAGGAACGGGCCGACTTGGGAGCGGATCAGCCCATCCAGCACGGCTCCGCAGCCGAGGCGATCGCCGATATCGGCGACGATGGTCCGAATGTAGGTACCTCCTTCGCATACGACATCCAGCGTGAAGGTGGGTGGAGTCCAATCGGTGAGGTCGATGGTATGAACGACGATCTCACGGGAGGGCCGTTCGACGGTGACACCCCTCCGGGCCATTCGGTGGAGCCGTTCCCCCTCGTGTTTTAACGCGCTGTACATGGGCGGAGTCTGTTGGATGGTCCCAACGAAACTTGGAAGCACCGCCTCCACGCCTCGACGTGAAACGCCGCTCGGATCTCGCTCTTCCAGCACTTCTCCTTCGCGATCAAGCGTGTCCGTCGTCATCCCGAGACGCACGGCGGCACGGTAAGCCTTCGCGCCGGATCCAAGGTATTCGACGAGCCGAGTTGCTCGGCCGATGAACAATGGGAGGACCCCCTCGGCCAGCGGGTCCAGGGTCCCGCCGTGACCAACCCGTTTGACCCTGACTGCGTGGCGGACTTTCCGGACGACGTCGAACGAAGTCATCCCCTTGGGTTTCCAGAGATTGATGTAGCCGTCCAAGTCGAGGCGCTCGATCTGTAGAAGACCTATGGGGTCGCGAGGTCTGAAGAATCGTCGACTGGTGCAGGAGCTCCGTCGGAGACGGCGTCATCGATTAATCGCAGGATCCGGTCGGCCCGTTCCATCGTGTCGTCGGGAACGATCTCGAGGACCGGGGTGCGCTTGAGTGCAAGACGGTCCAACCCGTTCTGAAGGAACCTGGTGGCCGACTTCAGCCCTTCCAACGTTGCGGCACGTTCCTCATCGGACCCCATAGCACTAACGAATACGCGGGCGTTACTGAGGTCCGGGCTGACTTCGACATCCGTAATAGTCACGAGTCCCCGTACTCTGGGATCTGTGAGATCGCGAAGAACAATCTCGCTCAGGCGCTCGCGGATCAGATGGTTTACACGCTCCCTTCGTCGAGACATCTGTGGCAGCAACCCTCGATGAATCACTAACGCGGCACGAGCCGGGCGAGTGCTAGGGCCGTCTCTCCTCGCGGTGGAAAGCCTTGATGAGGTCGCCCTCTTCGAATTCAGAGAATCCTTCCATGCCGATGCCACACTCCTGTCCGGAGTTGACTTCTCGGACTTCATCCCGGAATCGGCGGAGGGATGAGATTGGGCCCTCATAGACGGTCTCTCCACGTCGCACGACACGGGTCATCGATCCGCGACGAATCCTTCCGTCCGTGACGACGCAGCCGGCGATCTTGTTTCTCCTCATCTCGAAGACCTGCCTGATCTCGGCGGCGCCTTCCTGGATCTCCTGGAAGAGCGGCGCGGCGAGTCCTGTGAGCGTGTTCTGAATGTCCTCGATTAGCTGATAGATGATGGTGTAATTTCTGATTTCGACGCTCTGCGTGTCCGCAAGACGCCGCGCCGCCGTCTCCACTCGGGCATTGAAGCCCAGGATTGTCGCGCCGGAGGCGGAAGCGAGCAGGATGTCGCCCTCGGTGATCGAGCCGACCCCGCCGTGGAGGATGATTACTCGCGTCTCCTCAGTGCCGAGACGCTCGAGGGAACTGCGGATGGCCTCCAGGCTGCCGTGAACGTCTGTCTTGATGATGAGATTCAAGTCCTGGACTTCCCCGGAACCGATCTGCGAAGCCAACTGCTCCAAGGATCCAAGTTGCTGGGTTTCCGCCACCTTCGCCGCTGCAACGCGCTCCGTGACTATCGCCCGTGCTTCCCGTTCGGAGCCGACTTGCTCCAGGACGTCGCCCGACCGCGGAATATCCTGGAGCCCCAGAACCTCTACGGGCGTGGAGGGCAAGGCCTCCTGGATGCGTTCCCCTTGATAGTCGGTCAAGGCACGGACACGGCCCCACGTCGCGCCCACAACGACGGTACTGCCCGTGCGAAGCGTTCCAGACTGGATCAGAGCTGTGGCGATCGGCCCGCGGTTCGCTTCCAGGCGGGCTTCGATAATGGTTCCTCTTGCAGCCGTCGTTGGGTCAGCCTTGAGTTCTGAGATCTCGGCGACAAGTAGAACGGACTCAAGGAGTTGTGACAGCCCGTCTCCGGTCTTGGCAGACACGGGAACCGACACCACGTCCCCGCCCCAGTCCTCCACTAACACCTCCTGTTCGGAAAGCTGACGCTTCACCCGCTCAGGATCGGCGCCAGGCACATCCATCTTGTTGATCGCCACCACGACCGGAACGTCTCCTGCTTTGGCGTGAGTGATTGCCTCAATCGTCTGTGGCATCACGCCGTCATTCGCGTCGACAACCAGGATTGCGATGTCCGTGACGTGCGCGCCGCGAGCCCGGAGGCTCGTGAATGCTTCGTGGCCGGGAGTGTCGAGGAACGTCACCAACCGACCGTTATCGCTCACCTGATAAGCGCCGATGTGCTGCGTGATCCCGCCGGCTTCGCCCGAAATGACGTCAGCCTTTCGGATCGAGTCGAGGATCGAAGTTTTCCCGTGATCGACGTGGCCCAGAACCGTGACCACGGGAGGTCTGGGTTCCAGGTTCGCATCATCCGAGCCAGTCGCTTGTCCCATGCGCTCGCCCAAGGAGGCTTCATGTGCGGGTGCACCTTCGGTGACCTCGAAACCGTAAAACTGTGCGATCGGAACAACTGATTCGAATTCGACCGCCTGCGTCACGGACGCCATGATTCCCATACGCATCAGGTTCTTGATGATGTCGACCGGGTCTTGGCCGAGCCGATCAGCGAGTTCGCCGACTGTGATCGTCCGCGGAATCTCGATCTCGCGAGATTCGGATTGGCGAACCCTCCCAGCGGTTTGTGCTCCCCCGTCGGTTGTCATGCGCTCACCCGCTTCTCAGCGTTCGAGGATTCGATGATGGCGAGTCCGTCCCCTCGGAGCAAGGCCAACCGCTTGTCTGACAGCGGATGCTCCAGGTGGAGGTGGTGCTCGATGATTCCGTTCACGGTGCCCTTGTCCCAGCAGGCCTGGGATACGCAGAGATAGGCGCCGCGCCCAGCCAGCTTGCCGGTTGGGTCGACAGAAACGCTGCCGGAAGGGTCGCGAACAATCCGTATCATCTCTCGCTTACCTCGGGACTCGCGGCAAGCGATGCAACTTCTCTCCGGTCGACGCTTGACCCGCACGGCGCGACGGTTACGGACGCCCGCCAAAGCTACCTTCTCCGCCCG
>JASLZO010000209.1 GCA_030754805.1 Dehalococcoidia bacterium | reverse complement strand
ACTCCTCGCGTGTCTTCGATGCCTTTCGAGCGAGGCCACGTTGACTGGCCCTCAAACCGGTTGTCGGCGATCAGCCAATCGGTTTGCGGGGTCTCATCCGAGTACTTTGCAGCCGTGATGCCGTAATCGTTGTCATAGAAATGACAACCGCGGACGACGATGCGATCCGCCCCGTTCCCCGCCAGACCGAATTTCGTATTCCGGACACTCAATCCCTCGATCCAGATGTCACGCGTGCCGTTAAGCCGGATACCCGATTGCGTGAGTGTTTCACCTTGCATGCCGCTGATCACGGCTTCGCCGTCACCGGCGGCGCGATAGACAATCGGCTTTCGGTGACTTCCGCTCTTTCGCAGAGTCCATAGGGCTGGGTAGACGCCTTTGTGGACGAGGAACAAATCGCCGGGCTTGGCGATGGCATCCGCGGCAACCAGCCCCTTGAGTGGATCGTCCAGCGCCCCCTGGCCCCCGCCGTCACCCGGCACAACATGCAGCGTGCGCGTGGGTCGGTCCAGCGTGGGCTCGGAGCGCGTACTCATCCGCACAATCTTCTGAGCATTTCCGCCGTCCGGATCGATGAGAGAAAGCAGTAACTCGTACTCAGTCCCTTCTTCGAGGTCGAAGACCGACCCCGCGAACAGCCACTCGCCGGCTGCGGGGGCCTTGTCGGGCCGCCATCCCGAATGGGTCCTGACAAGATCGAGTCCGCGATTGAACTGTTTGGTGCCGCGTTCGCGGTAACGGACTTCGACGCGTGCGTTGCTGTTGGCGTCGCCTTTGATGGTCCATCGAACGCCGAGGCATTCGAGCGTCGGCCGCTCTTCGACGAGGTGTCCCCCCATCGACGCGTTGCCTTTCGATCGGTTCGACGTCGACGGGATTGGGCGTTTCGGCACAACCAAACGCTTCGGAGTCTCCATCGGACGCGATGGAACTGCGGCCAACGCGACGTATTTTGGCTTAACCGATGTGGCATTGCTCTTCTGGTCGACCGGTTCATCGGGCAGTGAAATCCCCACGTCGTAGGGAACGTACTCGATGGCATCGAGCACCTCGATCTCCGTGACGTCGAAGGCGCGTTTGTTGGTGACCTGGAACTTGACGTACCGTGTGGTAATCGGCTGATCGGGAATCAGCCGAAACGTTTCGGACTTGAACGTCTCTTCGTCGGTCCACATCCGATTGACGGGCACATCCTTCCACCGCAGCTGGGTGTGGAGGAAGCCTTGTGACGTGTATTCCTTCCCGTCGCGCGACGTGAGCACGTTGACTGTGTCTTCGACTTCCCTTTTGATGGCATCCCTTCCAGGATAGCCGTGGAAGTTCAGTCCGAACGTCGCGCACTCCATCGGCTCTCCGAGATCGAGCGTGATCGTCGGATTGGTTCCGTTGGCCCAAAGCGGTCCATCCGCATAGGAGTTCCCACCCGAGTACGGGGAGCCGACGCGTCCGTCGGTGAGCTTCGTTCGGTTGGGATCACCCGCATTCCAGCGAGTTTCCGATTCGTGCGAGAGCGTGTATTTCTGTCCCGCGGCAAGGTTTTTTCCGTAAGTCACCCAGCGACCGATGTGCTTTTCGCCAGACCCACTTGCGCCATCGGAATAGCCGCTGGAGACTTCTTGATCGGCGTCCTTCAATGCAACGCGCAGCGAGTTGACCACCGGGTGGTCGGCTCCGCTGACGTTGATTTCGTACTTGAAGGGGACCTGCGTCACGAGTTGGGTGTGGCTTCGATCGACGAGGGAATAGTCCTCTTGCCGGTCCGACCAATGGAACGTCACTTCCGTCGGCTTGAATCCGGGGGCGATCGGCTTGTGATTGGCTTCCATCCGCACGGAGTAGATGCTCGAGTGCCCGACGCCGGCTTTGGGACCGTCGATCACGTACCGAAACAGCACCGATTTCACTCCGCTGGGAATGCCGTCGACCGTGACGAACTTGATGACGTCCCAGGGCATTTCGACATCGGTCAGGGCGTAATCTTCCGACCAGCTCTTGCCGTTGTTAAGCGAGTGCAGGAAGCTGATGCGGCTGCCCTTCGTGCGATTGAAGAACCTTCCGCCGTACGTCACTTTCGTGATGTCGGTCGGAGCGTCGATGCGGTAGACGACGTAGGCTTGCTTGCCATCCTCTTTCGCGTGCATCACGCCACGATAGTTCGGATGCTCCTTCGCCGACGTCATATTCTTCTCTTCGACGATGGTCTCCTTGTACCTTTCGTCGCGAAGCTCCGGCCACAGGACGATCGAATCGGTCGCATCGCCCGTATCGACGTAGACGACGTTCTTGCCGATATTCAGTCGCGGTTGTGTTTTGGAGTTGAGCGCCGTGATCGAGTCGATGGTGAGCGACTTGAGGGCTGTCGTTCCGGCCTCGGCCGATTTCATTGACACCTTGACAAGTACCTCGTAGGCGCTCTTAATCTCGTCGATCAGCTTGATCGTCTCGTCGCGGTCGCCCGAACCCTCGGCCCTGAATACCTCGTTCCACATCAGACCGTTGTTTATGCTGACTGCGACGGTGAGTTCATCGGCGTCGGTCTGCTTCCGCAGGCCTAGCCTGATGGTCTGACTGGTGAGCACATTCGCACTTTGCACCTTGAACACGACTTCGGCCGGGCTGCCCTGAGTTTTCGGTCCCAGGCCGCCTGTGGGCATCGCGATAATGTTCTTCTCGGAAACGATCGACCGCTTGAACTCGTCGGCGCCCAGACTCGGCGTCCAGGTCCATTCACCGTTGCCGCGAAGACGGTATCGCGGGTTCTTGCCCTCAAGGTCGACTCCGCGTCTGGAGATGAAATACGCAGGATCCGACTTGAGCTTCGGACCCTGCGGTATCGCATTGGGACTGTTGATGTCGCGCCGGGCGTAGTACCGCGTGTAACTTTCGTTCTCGCGCAGGTTGAGAATGTATCGATGCCCGCGATCGTAGTTGTGATAGTAGTCGCGGTACATCAGGTTCTTCGCGTGGAAGCAGGTGACCATCGACTTGAGGCTGCGGGACGTGTCGCCGCCTTCGAGATAGCCGTTCGGGCTCGT
>JASLZO010000208.1 GCA_030754805.1 Dehalococcoidia bacterium | reverse complement strand
GGTGATCGGAACGCGAGGTTGATCCTTCTTATCCGTCCTTCCGTAGGCGAAATACGGGATGACCGCTGTTATCCGCCCGGCAGATGCCCGCTTGGCCGCATCCACCATGATTAGGAGTTCCATGATGCTCTGGTTCACGGGGGACGCGAACGGCTGAAGCAGGAAGACGTCCCGGTGTCGAATGTTCTCGCGGAACCGAACGAAGATGTTCTCGTTACTGAACTGGAAAACTTCCGCTTCGCCGGTCGGGATCTCGAGGTAGTTGCAGAGCGACTGCAGCAGATCAGGGTGTGCGTTTCCGGTGAATACGCGAAGCTCGTCCGTTCCGTTCACCGGTGTCCTCCGGCGTGGCTATCAGCCCCGCCAAAACTAAGCATTCCGTGTAGAGCAAGTATACCGACCGCCGCCTCTCAGACTGCCTGATACGACCTCGTCTCAAAAGTACGAATTCAAGTTGTTGGTGACCACAAAATCGTCTGATATACTCCCGTTCGGCCTCAGGGGGCCAAGGAGTGATGGATGGGAGCAACGGCGGTGATTGGCGCGCAGTGGGGCGACGAGGGGAAAGGTAAGGTTATCGATCTCCTCGCCGAGCGCGCCGATCTCGTCGTGCGTTATTCCGGCGGCAACAACGCTGGCCATACCGTCATTAACCATCTGGGCGAGTTTCGCCTCCACCTAGTACCGGCTGGGATATTCAACGAACAGACCACGTGTGTCATCGGGAACGGCGTGGCGGTCGACCCCGAGGTTTTGATCGGAGAGATGGACCAACTCGAGGCCTCCGGTATCGACACGACCCGTTTGATGGTCAGCGATCGTGCCCATCTTGTCCTTCCGTTTCACCGCTTGCTCGATCGCCTGGAGGAAGAACGTCTCGCGGAACATGCCATCGGGACCACATTGCGTGGGATTGGACCCGCGTTCTCTGAGAAGACGGCGAGGCGCGGCATCCGTGCGGGAGACCTGGCCGACCGGGAGGCATTACTGAAGAAACTCGAGGCTGCACTCACGTACGCCAACCTCTTAATCACCAGGGTTTACGGCCACGATCCCCTGCAACTAGATGAGATATTTGCCAAATGTATGACTTGGGGGGACCGTCTTTCGGGCCGGATCCAACAGACCGAACTCATGATCAACGAAGCACTGCATGAAGGAAGAGAAGTTTTACTCGAAGGGGCGCAGGGGACGCTGCTCGACCTCGACTTCGGCACCTATCCCTTCGTAACCTCCTCCCACCCGGGAGCTAGTGGAGCCTACCAGGGAGCCGGCATCGGCCCTGTTCGTATCGAACGGATCGTGGGGATTTTCAAGGCCTACTGCACGCGCGTCGGCGAAGGCCCTTTCCCGACCGAGCTTCACACGTCGGAGGGAGATCACATCCGCGAATTCGGTCACGAGTACGGAGTAACCACTGGACGGCCCAGGCGCATCGGCTGGTTCGACGCACCCATGGCGCGGTTGTCGAACCTCGTGAACGGCTACACCTCGGTCATCCTCACTCGTCTTGACGTGCTCGACCAGATGGAGACGATCAGTGTTTGTACCGGGTATCGGCTAGACGGCGAGGTAGTCGAGTACCCGCCCAGTGGGATGACCGTGCTCTTGCGATGCGAGCCGATACTGGAGCAGCTCGAGGGCTGGCAGCAATCCACGAATGATTTCCGGCACTTTCAGGACCTGCCAGACAATGCACGCACCTACGTCCACCGCCTCGAGGAGTTGATCGGGGCTCCGGTCAGCATGCTCTCGGTCGGGCCCCGGCGCGACGAGAACATCATCGTACGAGCGGCGCTGTAGTTCGAGTTCGAGGTCGCTAGACGCGGGCCGGAACGCGTATATCGATTTCGTGTTTCGCCAACTCTGCGTCGATCGACTCGATTGACTGCTGCCTTGGTTCCACCAGCGGCAACCTCGGGTCGCCCACGTCGAAGCCCACCCTACTCAGCATGTGCTTCACGGGGATTGGGTTGGACTCGATGAATAGCATGTCGACGAGCGGCAGAAGCCGCTCGTGGAGCGATTCGGCCTGATCGACTTCGCCGCCGATGTAGGCGTCAACCATCTCCCGGACCTGTCGGCCGACGATATGTGCGACGACGCTGACGATTCCGTAACCGCCCAGTTTCAGGATGGGGAGCGTATCGGAATCGTTCCCAGACCAGACCAGAAAGTCAGGTCCCGCGCCTTCGATGATCCGGCCGATCTGCGGAAAGTCCGCACTTGCTTCCTTCACGCCGATGATGTTCGACACGTGGCTGAGGCGGAGTGTGGTTTCCGACGACATGTTGAGCACTGTTCGGCTTGGCACGTTGTAGAGGATGCAAGGTTTCGAGACGGAATCGGCGATCGCTGAGAAATGGCGATATAGGCCTTCCTGAGGGGGTTTGTTGTAGTACGGGACCGTGAGAAGGAACCCATCGACGCCGAGCTTCTCGGCCTCTCGGGACAGATGAATGCTCTCAGCGGTGTTGTACGTGGTCGTCCCAGCGATTACAGACACTTTTGTGCCAACCGCACTCACTACGGCCTCGTACATCGAGAGTTTTTCATCGTCCGACAGCGTTGGTGATTCGCCCGTCGTGCCGGTTACGACCAACCCGTCCGACCCGGAGTCGATCAACGCCTCGGCGAGCCGCTTCGCCTGGTCGAGATCGACCCTTCCGGTTTGGTCGAAAGGCGTGACCATCGCGGTCAACACTCGTCCAACTGGCGCGGTTGC
This sequence comes from Dehalococcoidia bacterium, assembly GCA_030754805.1. Classification (GTDB taxonomy): domain Bacteria; phylum Chloroflexota; class Dehalococcoidia; order UBA6926; family UBA6926; genus JASLZO01. The sequence continues at coordinate 332 of JASLZO010000208.1, read as the reverse complement.
CATGACCAATCCCCCGTTCCCCTTACTTGGCGAAAGCGAATGCGGTCGCTAGTTCGGTCAAGGATACCCTCGGCGCGCGCTCGTCAGTAACTGCGGCCCGCCGGCCTCTGCCCGAAGATGGCGGTTCCGATACGAACGGCCGTCGCGCCTTCTTCGATCGCGATCGGAAAATCGTGTGACATACCGGTCGACAGTTCTTCCCATGAAACGTGAGAGAAACGCTCCGCGAGGGTCCGCTGGAGTTCGCGCAACCGGACGAATCCGGGGCGGGCGCCCTCCGGATCGATGCAGTCGTCTGCGCACTCGTCGACTCGTCGTCCAACTCGCGCAGT
>JASLZO010000207.1 GCA_030754805.1 Dehalococcoidia bacterium | reverse complement strand
GATGGATATCAGAACTGGAGATGAAGACGTGGATCCGCGGGTTCGCGGCGCCTTTCAAGGCCTCCCAGGCGGCGTCGATGTCTCCCGGGACGCAGCGTGCGAGACCGGCGATGACTGGCCGCCGGATGTCCTTCGTTATCTGCTGGACGGTTTCGAGGTTCCCGGTCGAAGAGGCTGGGAACCCTGCTTCGATGACGTCGACCCCAAGACGGTCCAGTTGCTTCGCAATCTCGAGTTTCTCATCCCAATTGAGCCCCGCGCCCGCGGCTTGCTCGCCGTCGCGCAGGGTCGTGTCAAAGATGGTGACCGTCTCAGCCATGGCGCACACTCCTCTTTCGCCTGCTTCTGGGGGGAACTCGCGCTGCTGTGCGCTGGGTCGCAGATGGCATTGGTTGGACTGCGAGGGCGGCTAAAAACTAAATCGCCCGCCCGCAGTCTCCGTAAGGTAGAGGTTGCCGCGGTGGCCTGAACCGTTACGCGGGTTCCGGCTCGTGGTCCGCGAAGAGTGCGGAGGATGCATCTGAATCGTTCTGAATCTTGGATTCACACTGTGTCTTTCAGCCAAGGCATCATCGACCGGAGGTCTTTCCCTACAGTTTCGATCTTGTGTTTCGTCTCGCGATGTTTGAGCGCGTTGAAACTTGGCCGGCCGGCCTGATTCTCATTGATCCACTTGCTCGCGAACGTTCCGTCCTGGACTCCGCGAAGGATCTCACGCATGTTTTCTCGAACGTGCTCGTCGACGACCTTCGGGCCAGCAACGTAATCTCCGTACTCCGCGGTGTCGCTGACCGAGTACCGCATGTACTCCAGTCCACCCTGGTAGATTAGGTCGACGATGAGTTTCATTTCGTGCAGGCATTCGAAGTAGGCGATCTCCGGTTGGTAGCCGGCATCGACCAGTGTCTCGAACCCTGCCTTCACTAGACTGGAGATGCCTCCGCACAGGACCGCCTGCTCGCCGAATAGGTCCGTTTCTGTCTCTTCGGCGAATGTCGTTTCGATCACTCCTGCACGGGTGGCGCCCATGCCCTTGGCATACGCGAGCGCGCGGCCTTTCGCTGCCTCTGACTCGTCCTGATGGATGGCCAACAGCGCTGGGGTGCCGACGCCCTTTTCGAATAACTGCCGCACTCGGTGACCCGGAGCTTTCGGAGCGATCATGGTCACGTCCACTCCCGGAGGAGGGCTGATCTGGCTGTAGTGGATGTTGAACCCGTGGGCGAACATCAACGTCTTGCCCGGTGCGAGATGCTCTTCGATCGATTCCTCGTACACCGCGCGCTGCGTGGTGTCGGGGATGAGCATCATGATGATGCTTGCTTGGCGGGAGACTTCGTCGACGGTGCCCACCGTTAGCCCGTCTGCCTCAGCGCGGGCCCGGGAACTGCTGCCTGGATAGAGGCCGACCACCACGTTCACCCCGGTGTCTTTCAGGTTCAACGCGTGGGCGTGGCCCTGGCTCCCATACCCGATGATCGCGACGGTGTCGTCTTTGATCAGGTCGAGATCCGCGTCGTTGTCGTAGTAGATGTCTGGCATAGTTCCCTCTAATCCCTTCGCTAATCCCTTCGCTCCGAAGACCGTCGCTTCCCGTTGCGGACCGACTTCGCTGAATCTAGTTGGTAGGTGCTACCCCATCTCGGACCAGGGCGATAGTCCCGGTCCGCATGATCTCGATGATCCCGTAGGGTCTTATTAGCTCCAGCAGGCTATCGATCTGCTCGCCGGTGCCTGTCACTTCGATGATTACGTGTTCGGTCGCCACGTGAGCAACCTCGATCTCTTCTCGGAATAGATCGAGGATCTCGATGATTGGTCCCCGTGTCTTCGCGTCCGCACTCACTTTTATGAGAGCGGTTTCGCGGGCGACGATCGACTGGTCCGTGATGTCGGACACTTCTACGACCTCGACCACGTTGAATAGCTGCGCCGTGACCTGATCGACCACGGAATCCTGGATATTGTCGACGACGATTGTCATGCGCGAATATCCAGGTTTCTCGCTATGGCCAACCGCCAGACTTGCGATGTTGAAGCCACGACGGCGGAACATGCTCGCGACCCGATTCAACACGCCGGGCCGATCTTGAACCAACGCAGAAACGATTCGCTTCACGGGGACACCGTTCCCGGCCGCGGCAGATCCAACGCAGGGTCCTCGACCATCTCGGCGACCGACTCACCTGCTGGGATCATCGGATAGACGTTAGTCTCCTGTTCGACGATGAAATCGACGATCACCGGGCCGTCGTGGTTGTTCGCTTCCCGGATGGCATCAGCCACGTCTTCTTTCTTCTCCACCCGCAGACCGAGCATGTCGTACGCTCCGGCCAGCTTGACCCAGTCCGGGCCCTTGACTTCGACCTGGCTGTAGCGACGGCCGTAGAACAATTCCTGCCACTGCCGGACCATCCCAAGGTAGCTATTGTTCATGATTGCGTATTTAACTGGCGCCTTTTCGTCACGAATCGTCGCCAATTCCTGCAGCGTCATCTGAAAGCCGCCGTCACCTGCGATTGACCAAACGAGGGCGTCGGGCCGGCCCATCTGGACTCCGAACGCAGCAGGAACCTCATAGCCCATGGTGCCGAGGCCGCCTGAAGTGATGAACCCGCGGATCTGATTGGTCACGTATAGTTGAGCCGCCCACATCTGATGCTGACCGACACCGGTCACGATGACCGCTTCGCCATTCGTCTCTTCCCACAAAGATTTGATGACAAATTGGGGCAGGAGACCGTCGATTTCCGGAATCACCAGAGGGTGTTCCTTCTGGAGCCGGTCGAGTCGCTCCAGCCATTCGGGGCGCTCGGCCGGTCTGACGAGCGCGGTTAGGGCCTTCAGCACACTCTTCGCGTCGCCGACGATCGGCGTGTGAGCGTGGACGTTTTGATCGATGCTCGATGGGTCGATGGTGATATGAATCACCTCGGCGTTGGGAGCGAAGCCGGAGACTCGTCCCACGATCCTGTCATCGAAGCGCGACCCGACGTTGACGATTAGATCAGACTGATCGACCGCGATGTTCGCGAACGCCGAACCATGCATCCCGGCTAGG
>JASLZO010000206.1 GCA_030754805.1 Dehalococcoidia bacterium | reverse complement strand
TCAGGATTACCGACGGCCCCTTCGTCGACTTCATGGGCGTCGTGGACGAGGTCTACCCGGACAGGGCCAAGGTCAAGGTGTTCGTATCCTTCTTCGGTCGAGAGACCCCCGTCGAGCTGGACTTCCTCCAAATCGAGAAGCTGTGACGCTAGCCCATCGTCAGATAATCACGAGAGAACGGAACTAAGCAGTGGCACGAAAAGTCCGGACGGTCGTCCGGTTGCAGATTCAGGCCGGCAAGGCCACCCCTGCGCCGCCCGTGGGTACCGCACTGGGCCCACACGGCGTGAACATCATGGGCTTCGTCAAGGACTATAACGCCCGCACGGCCAATCAGGTCGGATCGATCATCCCTGCTGACGTCACCATCTTCGAAGACCGCTCGTTCACCTTCATAATCAAAACCCCACCCACGTCCGACCTCCTGCGCAAGGCGGCCGGAGTGGAAAAAGGGTCGTCGGATATCCGGACCGAGCACGTTGGTACGGTGACCATGGACCAGGTCCGTGAGATCGCGAAGATCAAGATTCCTGACCTGAATTCTGACGATGAGGACGCAGCCATCCAATCGGTGCTCGGCTCCGCACGGAGTATGGGCATCGACCTCGCATAGCCCATTCACGAGATACGCAGAAACACATGACCAAGCCAAGCAAGAGATTCGCAACCGCTACGGCGCTGGTCGAATCGCTCGAGCTGTACTCGCCGACCGACGCCGTGGAGCTCGTCAAACAGGGCGCGACGGCGAAGTTTGACGAGACCGTCGAAGCGCATATCAGGCTCAACGTGGACGTGCGGCAGGCGGACCAACAGGTCCGCGGCGTCGCGTTGTTACCGCACGGAATCGGCGGCACGGTCCGCATTCTCGTCTTCGCCGCCGGCGAAGGAGAGCGATTGGCCCGTGAAGCTGGCGCGGATCATGTCGGCGCCGACGAACTCATTGATCAGATAGAGGGCGGTTGGGCCGAATTCGACGTCTCGCTGGCAACGCCGGACATGATGACTCGGATCACCAAGTTGGGTCGGGTTCTGGGTCGGCGCGGCCTGATGCCGAACCCACGAGCGGGCACCGTCGTAGAGGCGCAACACCTCCCGAATGCAATCGAGGAAGCCCGCAAGGGTCGTGTAGAGTTCCGCCTCGACCGGACCGGAATCATCCACTCTCGTATTGGGAAGTCTAGCTTCGAGCCGGATCAGCTTCAGGAGAACCTTGGCGCCCTGATGGATGCCGTCACACGCGCTCGTCCGGACACGATCCGCGGGGTTTTCATTCGTAGCCTTTCTCTCAGCAGCACGATGGGGCCCGGCGTTCGGGTGAACGTGGCTGGGGCCACCGAACTCGCTGGTAACGTGGAGTAACACAACCATGCCCGCCGCAAAGAAGATCGATCAGGTCGCCGCGCTCAAGGAATTCCTCTCAGGGGCTTCCATTGTCATCGGCGCCAATTACTCGGGCCTCGCGGTCGGTGATCTAGAAGGATTCCGAAAGACGGCCCGCGATTCCGGGGGCACCTACCGAGTGGTCAAGAACCGTCTCGTCCGTCGAGCCGCCGGTGACATCGGACTGTCCGGGCTGGGCGAGATCATCGAGGGTCCGCTGGGACTGGTGGTGACCGATGGCGAGCCTGCGTCGGTGGCACGTGCGTTGACCACTTACGTCCGCGCTTCTAGGTTGCGCGTACGCTTCACCGGCGCCTTGCTTGGTGACCGCGTGCTCTCGCCGAACGAGTTGGAGATGCTATCGAACCTCCCTCCGCGGGAGATCCTCCTCGCTCAGACCCTCGGTGCCATGAACGCCGCGTTCAGCGGGGTTGTCTCGGTTCTGCACGCGCATTTGACCAGTATCGTGAACGTACTTGAAGCCCGTAGAAAGCAATTGGACGAAGGGAGCTGACCGGCTATGACCACCAAAGACGACATAATTTCCGCAATCGAGCAGATGTCCGTTCTCGACCTGGCGGATCTCGTGAAAGCCCTGGAAGAGCGCCTCGGCGTTACCGCTGCGGCCCCTGTCGCCGTCGCGGCAGCAGCCCCAGCGGCGGCTGCCGACAATGGCGCCGGAGGAGCGGCCGACGAAGAAGAACAGTCCGAGTTCACCGTCATCCTGAAGGAGATCGGACCCAACAAAATCAACGTCATTAAGGCCGTCCGCGAACTCGTTCCCGGTCTCGGCCTCAAAGAAGCTAAGGACCTCGTCGAGGCTGCTCCCAAAGAAGTCAAGGAGAGCGTCACCCAGGACGAGTCGGTTCAACTCAAGGCCAAACTCGAGGAGGCCGGAGCCATCGTCGAGGTCACATAGTGACCTCGACCCGCCACCGTTTGAACAACCCGCTCCGCAGAGTTTCTGTCGAGCGGGTTCCCTTGTTCTCGGGTTGACGAGTGCCAACGGCGGAGTACGACAGAGAGATAAACTTTCGACTACCACGATCAGGGGTAGGCGCCAGAAGCGTCAAAGGAGCGATCCGATGTCAGAAGACGGGCGACCAGACGTCATCTACGAAAAGTTCCCGCAAGGTCATTACGCGATCTTCACCCTCAACCGGCCTGAGCGATTGAACGCGTCGGGCGGAGATCTCCCACGTTTGCTGGACGAGAGCCTCGCGGACTTCACCGCGGATTCCAGCATGTACGTCGGAATCATTACCGCCGTCGGTCGCTCCTTCTCCGCGGGAATGGACCTGCGTGAGCGGGCCGACCGGGACGCCGCCATCGCCGAGGTGAACGCAAAGTTGGAAAAGGGCGAGATCGACGCGAGTGAACGGGATCAACAGGAAGCGGCGGTCATGGCTCGCACCGTGTTCACACGCAAACATCTAGGGTCCCTGTCCGACAATCCCAAGCCGTTCATAGCTGCCGTGAACGGACTCGCGATGGGCGGGGGGACAGAGCGCGCCATGGATTGCGACATCCGTATCGCATCCAATACCGCCTACTTTGCGCTGAGCGAAGTCAGGCGCGGCATCATGCCCGGCACCGGTATCCACTGGGCCCCGCGCCTCATGACGATGGGCGATGCCGCCAAGATGTTGTACACCGGTGGGAACATGACGGCCGAGGAAGCCCTTCGCGTA
>JASLZO010000205.1 GCA_030754805.1 Dehalococcoidia bacterium | reverse complement strand
TCAAAGGAGAGGCCAACCAAATGGCAGATGACGTAGTCCGAGTCGGAATCGTGGGAGCGGGCTCGTACAGTCGGAATCGGGTTCTTCCCGAACTCAGGAAAGTACTCGGCGTCGAATTTGTATCCGTCGCGAACAGTTCCACGGACTCCAGCGAGGCCCTGGCAAGGGATTTCGGAGTCGGTCGGATCGCGGCCGGCTGGCAAGACGTGGTCTCGGCCACTGACGTCGACGTCGTCTTCAACGGTACCCAGGCACCCATACACCGAGATGTCCTCATGGCCGCTCTGGAGGCAGATAAACACGTACTGACGATGAATCCGGTCGCGGCAACTTCTCAGGAAGCGAAAGAACTGGTCGACGCCGCCGACGCTCGACCAAACCTCAAGGTACGGGACTTCCACGCGTTCCCGGCCGGACCGTATTCAAGGGAAGATGAGTTGGTACGACGCCTGCTCGCCAACGGCGAGATCGGCACGGTTCGTCAGGCCTCCTTTTATTGGCACACGCCATTCTTGGCCGCGGGCAGCTACTTCGAGATCCTGAATCGGTGGCTCGGAGCGCACCGGCGGGTCCTCGCCGTTAGGAAACAGGCGGAGGTCGATGGCGCGAGGTTGGCCGGAGCTGTCGTCTTGGCCGAACTAGCGAGCGGCGCTCAGGTCACCTACTCCCACTCGACGTTCACCGCCGAAGGGGCTCGGAATCCGAGAGTCGAACTGCACGGTGAGCGGGGAACGCTGGTCGTGCTGGCCAGAATTAAACCTGGTGAATCCGTGTTAATCGCGAAACGCGGAGGATCCACCCTCGATCCGGTCGCAGTTCCATCTGACCTTCAGGCCGCATGGGCAGATGAACGGGTCGTGCCTGTCGAAGAACAGTTCATCAACTGGGTCAGGGGAGGGCCCGAACCGGGTCCGGTCCTGTTGACGTTCCGGAAAGGCTTGGAGAACCTCGAGTTCGCCGACGCGTTCGTCGCGTCGTCACGGCAGGGTGGCGTTTGGGTGGACATGCCGGCGCACTAGCCCGCAGATTCAACATGAGCCAGCGCGTCATCGCCGTCGTCGGGCCAACGGCGGTGGGAAAAACAGGGCTCTCCGTCGCGCTCGCTCAGGCGATCGGCGGCGAGGTCTTGAACGTCGACAGCCGCCAGGTCTACCGCGGTATGGACATCGGCACGGGAAAACCTTCCGGCGCGGTACGGCGCCTGGTCCCCCATCACCTGTTCAATCTCGTCGACCCCGATGAGGATTTCTCGCTCGCTTACTACTTGGACGAAGCCCGTGCCTCGGTCAATCAGGTCCACGGGTTGGACCACCCCACCATCTTGGTGGGTGGAACGGGGCAATACCTTTGGGCCTTAATCGAAGGGTGGGCAGTTCCGCAGGTGCCTCCCGACCGAGAGCTTCGGGCCCTACTGGCCGAGGAAGCCGAAAGGGATGGCGCGCCCGCTCTGCACGGCAAGCTAGAGAGTTTCGATCCGTCAGCCGCAGCGTCGATCGATCAGAACAACGTCCGCCGGGTCGTACGCGCGCTTGAGGTGATCGAAGCCACCGGCCGACCATTTTCGGAGCAGCGGACCGCCGAACCGCCGAAGTGGGATGTCACGATCATCGGACTGACCGTCGACCAGCCCAGGCTCGACCTGAAGATCAGGAACAGGGTCGAGACGCAGATGGAGGAAGGCTGGCCCGGCGAGGTTCAGGGTCTTCTCGATCGCGGCTATCGGGTCGACCTCCCCTCCTTTGGGAGCCTCGGGTACCGGGACGTCGCCGCGCACGTGAGCGGCGACCTTACGTCAGAGGAGGTCATCGAGCGGGTCTACACGTCAACCCGCCGCTTCGCCCGTCGGCAGTACGCCTGGTTTGGTCTCGACGACACTCGCATCAACTGGCTGGAGGTAACCGAGTCCACCGATGTCTTAACCTCAGCCCTCACCGTCATCGGCAACGCCGGACGCGCCCCCTGACGCTCTCGACGCGCTACTATTGTTTCTCTGGCCGCACCGATCGGTTCGAGGCCTGCCAACGATGCGATTTATCAAGATGCACGGTACCGGGAACGACTTCATCATCGTCCCCGGCGGCGCGGGCGAACTTTCGGGGGTCGACGGCGCCACCAACTGGGGCGAGGCCGCCTCGATCCTGTGTGACCGTCACTTCGGTATCGGGTCTGATGGAGTCCTGCTCCTGAGCCCCTCGGACGTCGCCGCCTTCCAGATGCAGACATTCAACCCGGACGGCTCGGAAGCGGAGATGTGCGGCAACGGAATCCGATGTGTCGCGAAGTACGCCGTGGAAAGCGGCATGGTGGCGAACCCCTCGGACGAAGCCGGATTCAAAGTCTCGACCCTCGGCGGCATCAAAACCGTATGGCCGGTGATCTCCAACGGCCTGGTGACCGGGGTGCGCGTGGATATGGAATCCCCGGAGCTTGCCCCGGCCCGCATCCCGGTAGCTGTCGAGAGCGAAAAACCGGTGCTGGACCATCGCATCGTCATCGATGGCTCTTCCATGGATATGACCTTCGTGTCGATGGGGAATCCCCACGCGATCGTCTTCCTCGACACCCCGGTCGATCAGTTTCCGCTGGAACGTATCGGTCCGATCGTCGAGCACGACCCACTGTTCCCGCAGCGCACCAACTTCGAGGTGGTCAATGTCCTTGGCCGAGACCGTCTCCGCGTTCGCATATGGGAGCGCGGAGCGGGACTCACGATGGCCTGTGGAACCGGCGCATGCGCAATCATGGTCGCCGCCAGCCTGAAGGGGCTGGTCGACGAAACGGTGACGATCGAACTCCCGGGTGGCGAACTCGTCCTCGAATGGGACGGAACAGGTCCCGTGTTCATGACCGGCTCAGTCGAATCGGTGTTCGAAGGCGACTGGCGCGGCGCCGGCTAGATCGACCGCCGTCGTCAGGAACCGGAGACCGGCCCTGCGACCGTCTGTTGGCTCGCTTCATCCGTGCTCGCCGGCGGAACCGGTCGTGTCATCGTCAGGTACAGGTAGACGGAGACGATTGCGGGTAGAGCCAGGGTGAAGAACGCTATCCGATAACCGGTGGCATCGTACCAGTCAAACATTAACCCCG
>JASLZO010000204.1 GCA_030754805.1 Dehalococcoidia bacterium | reverse complement strand
CATATCCAGCGTCGGCACCCCGTCCGTGATGCACACGATGAGCCCGACGCCGCCGTCCGCTGCCTCGAGGATCGCATCCGTGGCGAAGGCGCCCGGTACGAATATCAATGAGACGTTGGCGCCCTCGGCTGCGACGGCTTCCCGGACCGAGTCGTACATCGGTCGTTCGATGTGGGTCGTTCCTCCGCGACCCGGCGTCACGCCGGCGACGACGTTGGTCCCGAATGTGATGCAACGTTCCGTCTGGAAGGTACCCTCGCGTCCGCTCATGCCCTGGACGAGGACCCGTGTGTTCTTGTCTACCAGGATGCTCACGCTCTACTTACCCCTGTTGTTCGTGTGATTGGTTGAGATCAGGCCGCGGCGATCTTCGCCGCCGCCTCGTTCAGGTCGGCGGCGACCGTCACGGGGATGCCGGATTCGCGAAGTATCTGGCCGCCCTCTTCGGCGTTCGTGCCCGTCATACGGACGACGATTGGCACCTTGACGTCGATCTCCTTGTACGCGCTGACGACGCCGCCGGCGACGACGTCGCAGCGGAGGATGCCGCCGAAGACGTTGATGAGGACCTTCTTGACGTCGGGGTCGGAGACGATGAGCTTGAAGGCCTCGGCGACCTGCTCTTCGCTTCCGCCACCTCCAACGTCCAGGAAATTCGCGGGCGCCGAGCCCACCTGTTGGATGACGTCCATGGTGGCCATGGCCAGCCCGGCGCCGTTCACCATACAGCCAACGTCGCCGGCGAGCTTTACATACTGGATGCCCTTCTCATTTGCGGTGCGCTCCAACGGGTCCTCTTGGTCGGGATCCCGGAGGCCGGCGTTGTCCTTGTGTCGAAAGTGCGCGTTCTCGTCCGTATCGATCTTCGCGTCCGCCGCAAGTAGCCGCTCGTCAGCCGTGATAACCAACGGGTTGATTTCGACGAGGGCGAGGTCCCGCTCGGCCATCGCTCGGACGATGTTGCCGAGGAGGGCGGTGAAACTTCGGGCCTGAGTCGCGTCCATGCCGATCGCGCTCGCCACACGGCGTCCGACGAAGGGCTGGTATCCGATGATCGGGTCTACGTGGACCTGGACAATCTTTTCGGGGGTGGAGGCTGCGACCTCTTCGATCTCCACCCCGCCGGCCTCCGAGGCGATGACGACGGGGGACTTGGCGCCGCCGTCCACCGTGACGCTCAGGTACAACTCCTTCGCGATATCGACGACTTCTTCGACGAGGACCACACCGACCGGCACGCCCTCTGGTCCGGTCTGCTTCGTGACGAGATTCGTGCCCAATAACCCATCCGCGAACGAGGCGGCCTCGTCGGCGGAGGAGACGACCTTGACGCCCCCCGCTTTCCCGCGTCCTCCGGCATGGACCTGAGCCTTCACGACCGCTCGACCTCCGAGCCCGGTGGCTGCAACACGGGCTTCATTCGCCGAGGCAGCGACCGATCCCTCAGGGACCGGGACGCCGAACTCTTTCAGGATTACCTTCGCTTGGTATTCGTGCACCTTCATGCGCGCGTGTCCCCCTGGTGTTTCTCGTGATCAAGATCTGGCCGCCCCGATACGAACGAGTCAGATGACTTCGTTAGATCGGGACGCGAACCGATGGCGGAGGGGACAGGATTCGAACCTGCGACCCCATGCGGAGTAGCTGTTTTCAAGACAGCCGCCTTCGTCCACTCGGCCACCCCTCCTATCTGATTGTAGGGGTTCGAGGGTTACGCCGGGTTAGAACCGGGTGTTCAACTCCTCGGCGGTGAAGACGTGGAGGAGAATCGCCTTGGCACGCCGGTTCACGGAACGGAGGCAGTCCTCGCATCCGAACTCGAGCCAGTAGTCGAGGACTACCGAGTCGGGAGCGCGCTGGAACTCGCCGCAGAACCTGCACTTGAACTGGAGGCCATCGCGAGGAGACCAGGAACGGCCTCCATCACCACCACCATCATTGGGGCTCGCGAAAGAGGAGGACATATGGAGGCACCTCGCCTCTGGGACCACAGAAACTGCCGCCGCGCTTAAGACCCAACGTAATATTAAACCTGGTCGAAAAACCGTGTCAAGGCGACGGTCAGCGGAGGACGCGATCCGCGGTGAGCCGTTCGATTTCCGTCGACGAGAGGCCGAGGAGCTGCTTGTAGACGTATTCGTTATCGCGGCCCGGAGTCGGTGCGCTGTCTCCCGCCCAACCGGGGGTCTCCGAAAGGTGGATCGAGAGGCCCGGATGGTCGAGGGTGCCCCACCACTCGGGGTCCTGTTCGACACGGACGATCGTCTCGCGGGCCTTCAGGTGTTCGTCGTGCAGGACTTCCAGCGGGTTCTGGACGGCGCCCGACGCGATGCCGTGACCCTGCAACAACTCCTGGACCTGCCTGGAGAACTTCGGGGAGGTCCACGACGAGATGAGCTCGTCGAGTTCTCGGCGGTTCTCGATACGGCCGCCATGCGTTGCGAACTTCCCATCAGATGCCCAAGCTGGTTCGTCCATCGCCTTACGCATGCGCTCCCACTGGTCGTCACCGTCGACGGCGATCGAGACCCAAGCATCCCATCCGCGACATTCGTAGACGCCGTGGGGCGCGTAAACGGCGCTCGCATTGCCCTTCGGCTCGGGACTCGTCCCGTTCACCAGGTATTCGAGCAGCTCCGGACCCATGATTCCGGCGAGGCCCTCGACGTGCGAACTCTCGATGTACTGCCCGAGGCCCGCCAGGTCCCGGTATTCGATGGCCATTGTCACGGCCATCGCCGCCTGGACGCCAAGGACGAAGTCCGAGTACGCGTTCTTGGGCCGCGTGTCGAGGTCCGACTCTGGGTGGGCCCAGATGTACGAAAGCCCGCTGAACGCCATGAGCAGCTGGCCGAAGGCGGAGCGGTCGCGGAGCGGGCCATCACGCCCGTAGCCGGACATCGAGATCATGATGAGGTTCGGGCGAACCTTCCGGAGGTCCTCATAGCCGAGGCCGAGCCGATCGACGACGGTGGGCCGGAAGTTCTCGAAGACGACATCGCTCTGAGCGACCAGGCGTTTCAAGAGTTCGACGCCCTGTGGATTCCTGAAATCGATCGCGCTCGCGAGCTTGTTGCGGTTCAACTCTGGGTAGTTCGGC
>JASLZO010000203.1 GCA_030754805.1 Dehalococcoidia bacterium | reverse complement strand
ACCCGGATCCGGCTTTCTACTACCAGGAGGGCGGAGGGCCGATGTTCGACATGGGGCCGTACTACCTCACCGCCCTGGTGAACTTGATGGGACCGGTCAAGTGGGTTGCGGGCTCGGCGGGCGCGGCATTCGCTGGCAGGACCGTCGGCAGCGAGCCGTTGCGAGGACAGACGATCAGCGTCGACGTGCCGACCCACGTCGCGGGCGTCCTGGACTTCGAGAGCGGCGCCATCGGGACGATCATCACCAGCTTCGACGTTTGGGCGTCCCGCTTACACCGAACGATAGAGATCTACGGGACCGAAGGGACTCTGGCAGTGCCCGACCCGAACATCTTCGGCGGGCGAGTGCAGGTGCGGCGCGGTCAAGACTCTGAGTGGAGCGACGTCCCGCTGACGCACCCGGAAGGCGGTCGTGGACTTGGTGTGGCGGAGATGGCCGCGGCGCTGCGCGAAGGCCGCCGGCCACGCATCGACGCACAACTCGCCAACCACGTCCTGGACGTCATGCACGCGATCCACGATTCGTCGACCAAAGGCAGGCACATCCCGATATCCGCGACCGCCGAACGCCCCGCCGCGGTCGAGCCGGGTTTGCCGGAAGGGCAGTTCGACGGCAGGGCATCCTCATCGCCGTAGATGAAGCAACGGTTTCGTTCGGATGCTATGTACTGAACCTATCACTAATCACCAGCGGCAGCGGCCAACCTGATCTCTTCCTCCCTCAGTGCTGGCATCACGTGCTTGGCGTAGAGTTCCATCGAAAGTCTTACCTTTTCGTGTTCCAGACCTCCGATGCGCATCTGGGTCATGAAGTTTGACGTGCCCAGCTTCTGCATGTATCGCTTCATGAGTTCGATGACACGCTCCGGTGAGCCGAAGGCCGTGCCGCGGTTCCAGACATCCTCAACCGTGACCTGGGAGAGAGCGGAGGGGTCCCGAGGGTAGTTCTCGTAACCCGACTGGGGAGCGGGTCGCCCAGGCGCGCCGGGCAACAGGCTGGCCAGTAAATGATAGAACCACACTACGTGCTCGGTTTCGGCTTTGGCCTCTTCGTCAGTTGGCGCCACGAACGTGCGCACGGAGAGGGGCTGGTCCTGCAAGTCGGGGTCGTACCCATACTCTCTCATCAACGTCTGGTAGCGCTCGTAGGTTTCGGCCACCGTGTCCAGGTCGCTGAATTGGGGCGAACGAAGCAAGGACATCCCATGGCGGGCAGCCACGTCAACGCTCTTGGCCGACACACTTGCCACGTAGAAGGGCGGATGGGGCTTCTGGACGGGCTTCGGGAATATCTCGGTTGGCTCCTCGATGTTCCAGAACTGTCCTTTATAGGTGAATTTCTCGCCGCTCAACGCCCGCTTCATGATCTCAAAGCTCTCGAGGAACATGGCCGAGGAGTCTTCCTGAGGCACGCCGAATCCGTGGAACTCCGGCGGCTGATACCCTCGCCCCATGCCGAGCAAGAGCCTTCCCCCGCTGAGAGCGTCCACCAAAGCGACGTCTTCGGCTACCCTCAGGGGATGCTGGAAAGGCAGAACCATGATGGCGGTGCCGATCTTGATTCGCTTGGTGCGCTGGGCGACCGCCGCGGCAAACGTCAGGGGGTTGCCGAGCATGCCGTAGACGGCGAAGTGGTGCTCCGGCAGCCAAACCGAGTCGAACCCCAGCTCTTCGGCGTACTCGATCTCGTCCAGCACTTCGTTGAAGACCTGGTCCTGGGGGATGTTGCCGAAATCGCTGAACAGGTAAAACAGCCCGAACTTCATCGTCGTGCCTCCTTAGATTTGCGCTTGGCCTTAATTCCGAGCAGAGACGAGGCCGAATCAAGTGAACATCCCGCGCATAGCGGCATACCGTACGCGTTCGACCGGCCAACGGGGATTTGCTGGATGATACCAGGTACGATACCCGACCGCATCTTCTGTCGATTTGACGTTCTGAAGGCGGGTCTGATGTCCCAATTACGAGAGACGCATGATCCGAAACGGACGACCACGCGCGAAATCGAGTTATGGCAACGTGAGCCCTACATGCGGTCGAGCCAGGTCTGCCCGAAGGACGATTCGACAGCCTGGCGTAGGGGAGGGTTTCAAACCTTCCCGCGGGTTACACCTGCAACCATGGTTCATGTAGTCGACAACGCAATGCCCAAGGCGATCAGTTACGTGGCTCCAATGATGTGAAGCAACGGGAGAGTTTGAAACCCTCCCCTACGGAATGGCCGCGATGCGCAACACGTAGGCGTCATTGCAGAACCGCTCAGTACACCATTACACCCCGAACAAAGGCATCGGTTCGGGAGTCCTGTGGGTGGGTGAAGACGTCGTCGGGCGTGCCGACTTCGATCAACGCGCCGTCCAGCATCAGCGCGACGCGGTCGGCCAGCCGTCGGGCCTGGAAGACGTTCTGGGTGACGAGAACGACGGTGGTCCCGCGTTCCTTGACGGTCTTGGAGATCAAGCCTTCCACTAAGCCCACGCTCTCGGGGTCGAGATTCGACGTCGGCTCGTCGAGCAGCAGCACTTCCGGCTCGAAGATGAGAGCTCGCGCCAAGGCGACTCGCTGGGCCTCTCCTCCCGACAGGGTCGACGTCTTAGCCTTCGCCAGGTGCGACAACCCGACCGTCTCCAGCATCTCGGCCACACGGACTTCGACGTTCTCCTCGCCGCGAACCTCGAGGCCGTAGGCGATGTTCTTCTCGACTGATCGCTGGAAGAGCGAAGGGGCCTGGAAAACCATGGTCACCCTTCTTCGCATCGCGAGAGGCGGTTCGCTGCCGTTGGAGCAGAGCTCGCCCCGAAACAGTATGTCGCCAGCGGTCGGGGAGTCCAGAAACCCCATCAGTCGTAGAAGGGTGCTCTTTCCAGCTCCGTTCGGACCCATGACAACTGTGATCGAGCCTGACGGCACATCCAGGTGATCGACTCGGCAGACCTCTCGGTCGCCGTACCTCATGACGATGCCGTCAAGGCTGTAAACTGTGTCGGTCATGATTCCTGCAGCGCTCCGCCTTGCAGCAGCACCCACAGCAGGCTAGTCAGAAAGGTCAGTGTCAACAGGATCATTCCCATGGCGATGGACTGCTCGAAATGTCCCATGC
>JASLZO010000202.1 GCA_030754805.1 Dehalococcoidia bacterium | reverse complement strand
TCCGGCCCGCCGTCTCCCAGGTCCGTTGCCGCGTCATCAGGCTCCATACGTCGCTTGGGTCCGCGTCCGCTGCTCTCAGTGCCAGGTAGACGATGGGTAAGGCGATCGCCCCCGCCACCGCGAGGGCCGGTATCCAGATCGCCAAGGGTGGCGCTGGTCGCGGCAAGAATCCGTAGCCCTTCGAACCCGCGAATTTGCGTGAGACCCCGGCGGCACTCATCGCCGCGAAGTCCTGAAAACGTCCGACTGCTCGGTCACGGCAAAGCGCCCACCTCACGAAGGAGGTCCAATGTCCCTTCGAGGTCGCCCAACTGCGACATGTCGATGCCGGGAGCCGCTATTTCGTCAAGCGGTGTCAGCAAGGGATTGGTGGCGATCCCATCAATCACGGGATACTCGAAGGTCTGATCCACGAAATACTGCTGCGCCGTGGGCGAGACAAGGAACTCGAGGAACCGCAGCGCGACGTCCCGATTCGAGGCAGTTTCGAGCACTCCGGCTCCCGAGACCATCATCAGGGCTCCGGGTCCGCCGGCTCGCGGATGGTAGTTGCGGGCGGGGAATGTCATGCCCTGTTCGTGCAGGAAACGGTGGAGATAGTAATGGTTGACGAACCCCACCTCGACCTCACCGGCGCCGACGGCGGCAACCGTGGGAGTGTTCTTCGCATAGAGAGAGGGGTGATTGGCCATAATTCCGGCAAGCCAATCCCGGGTCCGATCTTCACCCCACGTGACCCGCATAGCCGTCACCATCGCCTGGAAGGAGCCATTGGTGGGCGCCCACCCGATCCGTCTAGACCACTTAGGGTCGACGAAGTCGTAGATATCGTCTGGCAACTCTTCAACGGTAAGTGCATCAGAATTGAACACGACTACACGTGCTCGCCCAGAGACCCCGATCCACTGTCCTGAGTCGGATCTGAACGCTTCGGGGACCAGGAACAGAAGATCGTTTGGGAGCTTGCTGAGCCGCGTCACAACCGCGGCGAGCCCACCCGGGTCCTGGGCGAAATAGACGTCCGCGGGCGAGTTGTTGCCCTCTTCCAGAAGCGTGGCCGCCAGCTCCGCGGTCCCGCCGTACTTCACCCTGATAGAAATGCCTGTCGCATCCTGAAACAGGCCGATGACGGGCCCGACCAATTCCTCCGATCGTCCGGAGTAAACGACCAGAGAATCCTGGCCATCATCGGAAGATCCGATGGCGCACGCAGCACTGACCATCGTCGACAAGAAGACGAGGGGAAATAGATACTTACCTGATACGTTCATGCATACTTACTCATGATGTAAGTATGCATGAACGTATCAGGTCGTCAATAGCCTTTCGAGCCCCATCCCCTCCCGCCGACCGTAAAAGGGAGCGTTACTCCTTGCGGGAGCGTGGGCCGAAGGGTTCGGGCTGGAAGGGCTCGTCACGTTTCCGTATGAATCCCCGGAGACCACCCTCCTCGCGAGCTTGTTCGAGGGGACGCCGGAAGTCCTCGCGTTGCGAAGTGAGGACGGCGGCCGCCAACTCTGCGTTGTAGCGGATCGCATTTCGAAGGCCCATGACGTTCAGTCCCTGGGTGGCGACGCTCAGATTGATCTTGACAGTTTCCGGTGAGACGAGGGCAATGCGTTCGACCAACTGGAAGCTTTCTTCCAGCAACGTTTCTTTGTCCGGCAGGACCTTGTACACGAGACCCATGCGGTAGGCTTCCTGCGCGTCGATATGGTCGCCCGTCAGCGCGTAGCGAAGGACGTCCTTGTAGCCGCCGTTTTGGACCCACATGAAGCTGTCGTCGGAGATCATACGGACCTCGACCTGCCCGAAGACCGCGTCCTCTGCGGCCATGGAGATATGACTGGTCATGGCGTACCAGGACCCGCCGCCCATGCACCAACCGCTGACGGCGGCGATGATCGGGGTCTGGATATCCCAGGCGTGCATCAGTCCGCCGTGTTCGACGTTCCATGACCGGTTGCGCCAGTCGTCGATGACTTCGGCGATGCTCTTGCCCTCGGGGAGCCCATAGGGCCACACGAAGCCGCCCTGGTCGCCACCCTGGATGTCATAGCCAGCCGAAAAGGCGCGACCGGCACCTGTCAGGACGATCGCTCTCACCTCGGGGTCAGCGTCTGCTTCCTCGAAGGCGGTGTGGAGTTCGTGGTTGAGTTCGTCACTGATGGCGTTCATCACCTCGGGCCGGTTGAGGGTGATGAGAACGCCACCGCGCTGCTTCTCGTACAGGATGTTCTCGTAGTCGGGCATGCGGGTTTCCTTCCGGTGTTAGACGATTACGCCACCAGGGACGGGGGGAAGATCCGTGGCGCCCCTGAGGTACTTGTCGACATGGTGGGCAACATCTCGGCCTTCCGCGATCGCCCAGACGACGAGGGACTGTCCTCGCGCCATATCGCCGGCTGAGAAAACGCCGGGGACGTTGGTCATTCTCGTTGCGTCAGTGTTGACGTTCCCGCGTGGCGCGAATGCGATGCCGAGGTTGGTGAGCAGTCCGGGTTGCTCCGGACCTAAGAAGCCCATCGCGAGCAGTACGAGGTCGGTCTCGATCTCGAATTCACTGCCCTCCACCTCGATCATGCTGGGGCGGCCGGTCTCATGCGGTGCGCCCCATTCGAGGCGCACCGCATGAAGGCGCTTCAAGACGCCGTTCTCGCCCGAGAAAGACTTCGTCAGGATGCTGTACTCGCGCCCGCCACCCTCTTCGTGCGCTGCCGAGGTGCGAAAGATGGTGGGCCAAACGGGCCAAGGGTTGTTCTCGTTTCGGTCGTCGGGCGGACGCGGGAGGAGTTCGACCTGGTGGACGGTCTCGGCACCCTGACGGAGTGCGGTGCCAAGACAGTCCGCGCCGGTGTCGCCTCCGCCCAGGATTACGACGCGCTTACCCTCGGCTGAGATACGTTCCTCCGCCGGGATGTCGTCACCTTTCAGGATCCGGTTCTGTTGGGGGAGATAGTCCATGGCCTGATGGATGCCTTGGAGTTCCCGGCCGGGGATTGGCAGATCGCGTGCGGCGGTGGCTCCACCTGCCAGGACGACGGCGTCGTAGTTCTCCTGAAGCTCGGAAGCCGAAAGATGTTGTGATTAGTTTAGTGTTGTGATTTAGTGTAAGGACAC
>JASLZO010000201.1 GCA_030754805.1 Dehalococcoidia bacterium | reverse complement strand
GCTTCTGCTGGATGACCTGAAGCTCGATACGGTCGATTTTGTTCCCACCTACGATGAACGCGGGACTGAACCGACGGTCCTTCCTTCGAAATGCCCAAATTTGCTGGTGAACGGTTCGGGAGGCAATAGGTCGACCCGGACGTCGACTGACCGCATCGCGGCGGCTGGCTTTGGGCCCCTGCAGACTACTTTCATCGCTCGGATTGCCGTGAGCAGATCTTCCCGGCGCTCCATTTCGTCGGCCGCCGCGATCAGTGCCCGCGCTCCCACACCGGTCTGGAAGACGATGACGTCCAATCGGGCGGCGCACACGGACTCGATGAAGAGCTCGATTTCCGGTCCGCGTGGGACGGGAACCTCACGCAGCGCGGGACCCACGATCGGGCGACCGCCGTGCCTGGTTACGAGGCTCGCTAGCTCGGAAGGGAGGCGTGCTTCCAAGACGACGACGGACTTGCCACGGAGGTCGGCCATGAAATCCCGAGTCTAGTCTCGAGTTAGGTGGCGCATTCGCCCTCGCCACGCTCCATGATGTAGAGGACGTCTTTGTCGTAGTCCATATACATGTCTAGGGTGTCCTTGGTCAATCGCTCCACGTCGCCCAGACCCTTGACGACCTCTTCAAACGGCTCTCGACCGAGCCTCGCGGAGAAATCCTTGAAGTATTCCCCCTCTTGCCTGTTCTCCTTGTAGAAACGGAGGAGCGTGAGCACCGCTTCTGGGACCCGCTTCGCGGGGATCTTTCCACGGGGGCGTATCCCGTATCGGACATCCGCATCCTCGTAGCTGCCCCCGACAAAGACCTCGTATGCCGGAATCTGACCTCCGCCGGGTCCTTTGATGAAGGCTCCGTGGAAACCGATGTCGGCGACATGGTGACGGCCGCATCCGTTTGGGCAGCCGCTCATCTTTACGTGCATCTGCTTGATCAGCGGGTCCTCGAGCAAGGAAGATTCGCCGTTTGGATTCTTGACCGCGTCGCGAATCGCCTTGTTCAACCCCATGGACGACGTGATTCCGAGCTTGCAACTGTCGGTCCCGGGGCATGACGTCATGTCCGTAATCTCGTCCAGACCGCCGTCGTCCAAACCGAGACCCTGTAGGTCTTGATAGAAGTCGTACAGGTATGCATCTGGTACCCACCGCATCATCAGGTTCTGCTCGGGAGTCATCCGCACGCGACTGCTGGCATGTCTGCGAGAGATATCCGCGAGGCCCCGGAATTGTTCCGGCGACAGATCCCCCAGCGGGACGGTAACCGACACGAAGTTGTACCCGGCCTGGTCCTGTGCCATCACGTTGGTGCTCTTCCACTCCTGGAAAGACGAATCGTCGGACCCACGGGGCTTGAGGTGCGACGGCAGTTCTGGGGCGTCAGCTTCTTCCTCGTCTATGAAGAGGAGCTCGTGGCGCGGGTCATAATCCTGCGCCCAGTCCTCTTTCAACTCTTCCTCCACCTGCGTGCGAAAGGAGTCCATTCCTTCCTTATGGATCAGGACCTTGATCCGAGCCTTCATCTTGTTCCTGCGGAGCCAGGCCGTGCGATTGAAGACTCGTAGGACGGCTTCGGTGACCCGAAGGAATTCGTCGACCGGAACGAATTCGTACAGCGTTTCGGCCAGAAGCGGCTGTATGGACGTGCCGCCACCGACGACGATCTTGAAACCTTTCTGCACCTCGCCGTCGATCTCCCGGGTGCGGGCGATGTAGCCAAGGTCGTGCATCGGGGTCGTCGCGCAGTCGTGGTCGCCGCAAGAGAATGCTGGCTTGATCTTCCTCGGCATGTGGAAGGTGAAGTCGCGCCGCACGAAGGTGCGAACAAACTGACCCATGTACGGCTGAACGTCGAAAGCCTGCTGTGGGTCGACACCCACCATCGGGCAGGCCGTCACGTTGCGGACCGAGTTTCCGCACGCCTCCTTGGTGCTCAGGCCCACCGCATGGAGTATGTGCATCGACTCGCCCGCAGCTTCCAACTGCAGATGGTGGAGTTGGATGTTCTCTCGCGTAGTGATGTGTCCCTTGCGCAGGGGAGCGTACTTCTCGGCGATCTCGCCGATCGCGTCCAACTGGTCGGCGTGCAGCAACCCTCCTGGGATCTTCACACGGAACATCTGGGCATCGGGTTGACGCTGGCCGTAGACGCCAAGGCGCAGCCGGAACGACATGAACTCGTCTTCCGGAATATCGCCGTCCCGGAAAGAGCCCACCCGATCTTCGTATTCCTCGATTTCCTCGACCTTGTACTGGAGGATCGACGGAAGCTCGCTGCGTTGCGTGGTTTCGGTTCCAGTGCTCATGACGCCCTCTATTCGCGGTTGAAAACCTTGGCCGACTTCGATTTGGACCTCATTTTTCTTGCGGGGATGATAACAATTGAACTATCAGCAATGGCGACGAGGCTCCGGTGGCTGTTGCCCAAGCGCGATCAGTCTTCCTCGCGAGGCAAGATGCACATGTCAGGACTGAAAGTGATTTGTTTCGGGACTTTGATGTTCGTCAGTTTCCGGGCCCGCTTGTTCGACGAACCTGGAACGCGGAACTTGCTGTTGTTCGGGCGAACGATGTCAACCTCTTCGGGTTTCTCGACCTGCGGCACCCACCGGTACGGGACGCGGTAGGAGCGATAGACCATGTTCTGGTTGCGCTTCTTACCGTAGTACGGGCTGATGTACTCCCAGACAGTTTCGTGCTCACGGGTGATCTCGATCATCCGGCCGTTCGAACCCTCGGTGATCAAGGTGTTCTTGTTCGGCAGCCGTTGAACCGAGCTGACGAAGCTGCTGTAGAACTGGCTGGCGTCCAACGGCACGACATGACCGGCCTCAGCCGCCGTGTATTGCCACTCCATCTTGAGCGTTACGGGGTCGAATTCCAGGACGCGCGAGTGGTCTCGTAGAGCGTTCTTGGTGCCAGTTGGTGAACCAGGATTTGGTGTGCCATACCCGGCCCATCCGCCGTTGTCGAAAACGAGGATGTTTCCCTCGCCCTCAAGCCCCTTCGGAATCATATGAGAGTGATGCTGACCGACGATCTGTCCTAACTTACGCAGCTCTTCGGAAGCGGTGTAGTCCGGTCCCACGCGCCAAACGATCTCTCCCGTGGCTTTCGAAACGATGGCCATGATGT
>JASLZO010000200.1 GCA_030754805.1 Dehalococcoidia bacterium | reverse complement strand
TCTCTGTCGAACACGGCGACTGTTCGAAGCTCGATCACCTTCATCGACGGAGATCGCGGAATCCTCGAGTATCGCGGGTACCCGATCGAGCAGTTGGCCGAGCGATCCAGTTATCTCGAGGTCTCATATCTGCTGATCAACGGGGAGCTTCCGACCAAGGCCCAACTCGAGGTTTGGATTGAGGACATCAAGTTCCGGACGATGGTGCTAGAAGACCTGAAGAAGGTCATGGATGCGTTCCGGCACGACGCGCACCCGATGGGGATGCTGGTCAGTGCGATTGGTGCGTTATCGACCTACTACCCGGAATCGAAGAACATTGATGATTCGGTATCACGGAACATCCAGACGGTGCGCGCGATCGGCAAGGTGGCGACGATCGCGTCGTTCTGTTACCGGCACATCCTCGGTTTTCCGTATAACCAACCGGACAACGACCTGACGTACTCAGGCAACCTGCTGAATATGCTCTTCCGGATGGTGGAACCCCGGTATACGCCGGACCCGGTGATCGAACGGGCGTTGGACGTGTTGTTCATCCTGCATGCCGACCATGAACAGAACGCGAGTGCGAACACGATGCGCGCGATCGCAAGTTCACAGGCCGACCCGTTCTCCTCGCTGGCCGGGGCGATCGGATCCCTGTACGGGCCACTTCATGGTGGTGCGAACGAGGCCGTGATTCGGATGCTCCAGGAGATCGGGACCGTTGGTGAGGTCCCCGCATTCATAAACCGGGTGAAGAGGGGTGACGCCGGGAGACTGATGGGCTTCGGGCACCGGATCTACAAGAACTATGATCCACGGGCGCGGATTGTGAAGAACATGGCGGACCAAGTGTTCGCGGTGACAGGCCCGAACCCGCTATTGGACATCGCGCTGGAGCTGGAACGGATTGCCTTGGAGGACGACTACTTCATGGGTCGGAAGCTCTATCCGAACGTCGACTTCTACAGCGGCCTGATCTATCAGGCGATGGGTTTCCCGATCGAGATGTTCCCGGTGCTGTTCGCGATCCCGCGGACCGCTGGCTGGATGGCGCAGTGGAACGAGGCGGTGCAGGACCCGGAGCAGCGAATCGTGCGGCCGCGACAGATCTACGGTGGACACCCGCGGCGGGAGTACACGGGTCAGACCGGAATCAACCTCGACTAGATAAAGGCGAGGCCTGATCAGGCCTCTTCTTCGTCCCCACCTCGTTGGATGACGTAGTGGGATAGGAGCGCCGCGGTTGCGCCTCCAAGGATCGGTCCGATCCAATACACGACGTGATCGCTGTTGAAGTATCCGCCGGCGAGCGCCGGCCCGAACGCCCGTGCCGGGTTCATCGCAGCGCCGGTGAGCGGCCCTCCGATAAGGATATCGATGGTGATCGTCATGCCGATCGCGAGAGGCGCGATAGCTGGGCCTCTTGGATGGCCCGCCGTCTGAAAGATGACGAAGACCAGTAGGAACGTGAGAACGGCCTCGATCGCTATGCCGGTAGCGAAATCGACGCCGTCTCCGAGCAGTGGAGTGCCGAGCGAAGCAGCGTCACGGGCGGCTTCGTTCGTCAGCAGCAGGAGAGCGAACGCGCCGATGGTGGCGCCGGTGAGCTGGGCGGTGATGTAGACGGCAGCCTTGTTGATTTTGATGCGCCCTGTAATCAGGAACGCGATCGTGACCGCAGGGTTGATATGCCCGCCGGAGATGTGGCCGGTGGCGGCGACCCCGACGAAGATCGCGAGGCCATGCGCGAAGGCGATGCCGATCAACCCGGACGCCGCGTCCGTCTGGGTGTTCGCAATAATCGTTCCTGCCCCAACGAATACGAGGATGAACGTCGCGATAGCCTCAAGGATGCCCTGTTTCGCGAGCAATGGAAGGGTCATTGTGTTGCCTCCGCGGCCTACGGTATACCAGCGATCGTTGTGGAACTCTCAACCCGCGCATGTGTCGAGGCACCGACCCCCAGCGCCCGCATCCTACTACTCGGGAGCTTGTTTATCTCCGAGAGGCATGGGGAGGAGAACTGGTGTGGTTTGACTGGTACTGAAGAGGAAAGGATCAGATACTGCGGAGGAACTCGAGGATCGTGTCCTGGAACACTTCCGGGGTCTCGATGTTGATGAAGTGTCCGCCGTCAGGGAGGATGGCGAGTTTCGACTGCGGGATTGCACGGTTCATGCGAACATGGCCGCCGGGTGGAGTGAGCCTGTCTTCGTTGCCACAGATGATGAGTACGGGGCACTTGATCTCGGCGAGACGCGCGGCCAACGGGCTTTCGAAGAGTTCGGGGCCCGAGATACGGGAGCCTTCCGCTATCACGAGCGGGTCGTTCCGTTCGGCCGACTCGCGGGCTTGTTGGGCGATGACCTCGGGATGGGCGTCGATGAACCGTGCGCTCCAGGTCTGTATCGGGTCCTCCGGAACCGGCGAGAGGCCGTTCTTCCGGATGTCATCCAAGCGTGCGGTCCACCCTGCTAGGTACTCCTCCTTGATCTCGGCGGAGCTGTCCTGAACGATCAGTGAAAGGGTCTGGTCCGGGTAGCTGAGCACGAACTCCTGGGCGACTAGGCCGCCGAGCGAGTGGCCGTGGATGTGAGCCGCAGGGATGTTGAGCGCTTTGAGGAGTCCGGAGAGGTCGGCGGCGTGGGAGTAGCGGGAATACACGCCGTCCGCGACTGCCGGGCGGTCCGAGTCCCCGTAGCCGCGCATGTCCCAGAGGAGGACCCGGAAGTCCTGGGTGAGGGCAGGGACGTGGGGCTCGTAGGCGACGCCTCGTCCACCGAGACCGTGGGTCATGACGAGGGGCGGCTTTGACGAATCGCCGTAGAGCTCGTAGTTAATCTCGAGCCCGCTGTCGTTGACGGTTGCTCTGGGCATCTGATTGACTCTCCTTCGTCGGTGAGGGGCCGTAGGCGCGTCGGCGCTAGGCCTCGACCTGAAACTCGATTTCGAGCCGTTGGGCGATGTCTTTCAAGTTGTCGATGACGTCGGGGTAGAGCGGGATGCCGTTTTCGCGTCGGTCCGCCCTGTTCTCGGACTCGATGTCTCCGGGGACGCGAACTTGGTCGACGCCGGGCATCGGTGGAGTGGCGCGCATCGCGCGGACGTAGTCGGCCATCATTTGCTTGAAGGCGGCGGGGTCCCAGAAGGC
>JASLZO010000001.1 GCA_030754805.1 Dehalococcoidia bacterium | reverse complement strand
GTTCACGGCGAGCCCCCAAATGCCAGGGTGAATGTCCAGCCACTGCAGCGCCGGAAAGAGGTTCCAGACGAGCGTGACGAGGCACCCGGCGAGAAGGCCGCCGAGCACGCCGGCCGGTGTCGACCGTCGCCAGTACAGCGCCGCCAGCACCGCCGGGAAGATCTGCGCGAGCGCCCCGTACGAGAGCAGCAGGAGCAGCACGAGCGACAGTTCGGAATAGATGGCGAAGTAGTAGGCCACCGCGCCGATCACGACGACCATCACCTTGATCAGCCAGGTCTCGCGCCGATCGTCGATGTCCGGTCTCACCAGTACCTTGTAGAAGTCCTTGACCACCACGGCCGACGCCGCGTGGACGATGGCATCGCCCGACGACATCGACGCGGCCAGTGCGCCGGCGCAGAAGAGACCGACGACGAGCGGCGGGAGATCCATGGAGGTCACAATCGTCGGCAGGATCGTGTCAGCCGGCGTGACGTCGGGAAACGCGAGTACTCCCGAGAACCCAATGAACATGATCGGCAGCAGAAAGAACCCGAACGTCGGGAAGAAGACGACCGTCTGCTTCAACGTGCGGATGCTGCGGGCAGTGTAGATCTTCATGAAGTAGTGCGGCCAGACGCTGAAGCCGAACGCAGACACGGCGACCGAGCTCGAGTACGCGCCCCACGTCCACGGGTCGCCGGCCGCATCGAGGCCAGGCACGGTGAGCATGGCCGGCACCGTGTCGGCGAGACGCGCGAACATCGGGCCGATGCCACCATGCAGCCTGTAAGGAAGATAGAGGCCCAGACCCCAAGCGAGCGCCATCATCAGCACCCCCTGGAACGTGTTCGTCCAGGCCACGCCGATGACGCCGCTGCGAAAGACGTAGATTAGCACGACGCCGTAGGTGACGCCAGCGCCCGCCCACTCCGGCATCCGACCTTCCGTGAGCACCGAGAAGACGTAGCCGGCGCCCTCCATCTGGAGCGTCAGGTACGGCACGAACGCCACCAGGCTGATGAGCGCGAGCACCGGTGGAATGTAGCGGCTCTCGTAGCGATGGGCGAACAACTGGGCTTGCGTCACGTAGCCGAACTTGCGTCCGAGTCGGGCCACGCGCGGGCCGAAGAAGTAGGTCGGCACCAGGCCGATCGAGAGGAATCCCAGGAGGTAGAAGGCGGCTGCGCCCCGCGAGTACGCCCAGCCGGGACCGCCCAGAAACGTGAACGCACTGAAGACCGAGGCGCCCATGACGAAGTACATCACCAGGAACCCGAAGGTGCGGTCACCGGCGACGTAGCCTTCGGATCCCGCGGACGCCTTGCCGGCGGACGCCAGGCCGACGGCGAGGGAGAGCACGAGGTACCCGACCGTCACGAGCAAGACGATGACCCAGGATTCCATCAGCGTGGCTCGTCGTCAGACCGATCCCACCAGAGATGGAACGCCAGTAGCGTCACGAAGGACAGCGCCATCAGGCTCGTCGCATAGAAGAATGAGAAAGGAATGCCGAACACGAACGGGCGGATCCGATTGAACACCGGATACACCGGCCACATGGCGGCCAGGAACTGGACGACGAAACTCAGGATGACGAGCCGAGTGGCGTAGCGCTGCACGATCAGCGCTCGGGAGGCTGGCCGGTCAGGGAATCCCTGCGGCACACCGGTGCGTCAGCCGGGTCGACGACGAGGGGCTCCAGTCCGTGAGCTTCAACGCTGGCTCGACCCGCCGGCGTGGTGATGATCCGGGTGCTTCGGCCGGACGCGCGGCCGTTCCGCACGATGATCTCGCCGTTGGCGACGCTGAGAACCGGTTTCTGAGTCTCCAGGCTCAGCACGGAGATGTCGGCATCGGCCCCGACCCCAAGGTGCCCCTTGTTCTCGAGACCAAGGATCATCGCCGGATTTGCGCTGGTCTTGCTGGCAAACTCCGTCACGGTGAAAGCTTGGAGCTTCACGAGCGCCAGTCCCATTTCCACGGTCACATTCCTCGGAATGCCGCCTCCGTCGGTGCTGATGCAGTCCACGACGAAATCCCCCGTCTCGCGCTTCGCCGAAGCCAGGCGAAGTCTCGGACTGTCCGGGTTGACGCTGAAGCTCACGGTCGTATCGGTGCCGCGGCCCCGCCACCACTCAACCGCCTCATCCCCGACAGCAAGAACGACCTGGTCGTCCGATTCAAGATTGATCTGAGCCCACCCGGCCACGATCGCATCCTTCAAGCCTGCCTCGGTTGCCGGGAATCCTCCGGTGTCCAGACACGACTTCGTCACGTCGCTCTCGGGAACTCCGGATGAACACTTGGCGCTGGTTCCGTTGATCGGAGACAGGTACGATTCGGAGCAAATCATCGGGTGTTGCTCGAGCGCCTGAATCGCTTCCTCGGTCTCGCCGATGCACGGCCTGACCGCGCCGCGGCAGTAGCTGTTGATGTGGGCCAGATGTACCGGGAGATCCTGAATCAACTCAATCGCTTCGTGAAAACCTTCGATGTTCGACTTGGTGTTCAGCGTGCCGGCATGGAACGCCAGGTAGGCGTTCTGTCGATGCGCTGCCTCAATGGCCCGGCGCGTGGCCTCCGGCGTCAGCGGATAATGCCCACCCAGGATCTTCAAGCCGTAGGCGCCCTTCTGTAGAGAATCTCGGAGCATGCCCTCCAGCTCCGGCCTGTCCGGGTCTGCACCCTTGACCGTGTAGCCGGGACGCACAGCCTCCAGACAGGCGAGACTCAACCCGGCCCCGTGATCCCTGGCGATCTCCAGCACGCTTTCCATCGGCCCCGACAGATCCAACGCGGTCGTCACCCCGGCCAACGCCATCATCCTGTGTCCGAACTTGCCACCAAGCCAGGAAGACGCGTGGACATGCAGATCGATGATGCCGGGCAGCACGAGTGACCCGGCCACGTCGACGCACTCCGCAGCACTCCGGGAATCGAGGTCGGGCCCGACCTCGGCGATGCGCCCCTCCGCCACGGCGACATCCATGACGCCATGACGCTGATTGCGCGGGTCGATCACGGTGCCGCTCTTCAGAATGAGGTCGTATCGATGAGGCACGTGTTCACCGCCCTATCTCGTCCCAGAAACGAACCTGCCCAAGCCCGGTGTGCCTTTCAGCTCGCCGTCTTCCATCAAGATCCGACCACGCTGCATCACCATGACCGGAGCGCCAAGGCAGCTTCGCCCTTCGTACACGCTGTAGTCGACGTTGAGCAGAGGGTGCTGAGCCTTGATGATCGTGGCCGCTGCCGGATCGAAGAGGACGATGTCGGCGTCCCCCCCTTCCGCGACGGTCCCCTTCCTGGGGTAGAGACCGAAAATCTTGGCGGGCTTCTCGCACATGACTTCGACCAGGCGGCTCAGCGTGATCCTGCCCTGGTTGACACCTTCTTCGTACACGACCTTGAAGACCGTATCCAATCCCGGGATCCCGTTCGGGGCATCAAAGATCCGGTCCTGGAGCGGTTGGTTGGCTGCCGTGGTGTGGCCGGCATGGTCGGAGCCAACGACGTCGATGAGTCCCTCGTGCAGCGCCTGCCACAACGCTTGAACATCGTCTCGTCCCCTCAGGGGCGGCGACATCTTCGCAAGGGAACCCCACCTGGACATGTCGGCTTCTGTCAGGGTCAGGTAGTGCGGACAGGTTTCCGTGTAGAACTCGAGCCCTCCCCAGCGCTTGAACTGTCGCACGACGTCGAGGGACTCCTTCGCACTGATGTGGGGAATGTAGACGGGGCAGGCGGCGACTGTCCCGAGCATGAGCAACCGGAAGATTGCTTCGGCCTCGCACAATCCGGGGTGCGAGCGACCATGATACTCGGGAGATACCTTGCCCTCGGCGATGAAGGCGGTCTCGAGAAAATCGATGACCGCGCCATTCTCGGCGTGGGCGGCCAGCAGCGCGTTGTTCGCCGCCGCCAGATTCATGATCTTCAGAATGTCATCGTCCTCCAGCTTCATGCCGCGCTTCTTGTAGGCCATGAACACCTTGAACGAGACGATTCCTCTGGCCACCGACTTGGGAATCGTCGCGCTCGCGTCGTCGACATCGTGCTGCATGAGCGCGCCGTGGATCCCGAAGTCGATGACCGATGTGCGTTCCCCTTCCTCGATGAAATCGCCGATTGCATCCAGCAACCCGCCGGTGGCTCCCCAGGCTTTCACGGCGCCGATATACGGAATGATGGTCGTGATGCCGTCGACGGCGGCTGCCTTGGATAGTGTGTCGATCCGGTCGGCATAGACCGGATGAAGGTGGGCGTCGATGATACCGGGCAGAATCAGTTTTTCCGACGCGTCGATGACCTTGAAGGCGGACCGATCGTGATCGGGACTCTCGATGCTGTCCACCAAGCCGTCTTTGATGTAGATGTCGGCACGCTTGAGTTCACGACTGGTGACCAGAACCCCGTTCTTGATCGCCGTGTCGGCCTTCTTGCTCACGGTCGGCACCTGCTGATGCTGCGTGTCATCGGCGTGGGTTCCACGAGGACGTCTTCTCGGCCGTTCTACTCGAGCAACTCGCCCAGCGTCCGAGCGACAAGGGAACTCGAGAGCACGACAGGCTTGCCGGTTACTCGCCTGATGTCGCCGGCTGCTCGTCGGTTGAATCCCATGCAGTACATCAAGATCAGATCGCAGTTCGCCTCGCTGAGCATCGCGCCCGCCCGGGAGAGCCGGTCTCGGTCGGCATAAGGAGACGCATCGGCGACCGTGATCTGGGGGGTCATCCGGGAGAAGGTGTTCCGGACCCACGCCTCCTGCTCCGGAATGGGAATCAGGATTCCCAGGTGGTCGGTCTCGCCCACCAGTCCGTCGACGCACCGATCCACGATCCGTTGGGCCTCGACGAGCAGACAGGAAGATCGGAATCGGGGAAAGTCTCCGAGGCAGAGCAGCAAGATGGCGGAGACCCGTTGGCTGTCGAGGTCCTCGATGGCGCGTTCAATTCTGGGAAGCAACTTCTCCTTGGCAACGACCACTTCGGTACCGTCCCGCATCCGGCTGACCAGGTGCGCCATCCCATGTTCCGGGTGGCACTCCTCAACCTCGTTCAGCGTCAGTCCATCGAGCGCGCCGCGTTCCACGATCTCCACACCGTCGCCGAGAAACGGGGTCATCTCCGGCACGACGTCTGTCCGGGGAGACTGCCCGATGGTGACGATGCCGAGCTTCTTGCTCATGACGTCACAAGGGTCAGAATCTTCCCAAGGCCTTCAAGATCCTCTCGGGTGTCACCGGCAGGTCGCACACTCGAGCGCCGATGGCGTCGCTGACTGCGTTGGCAAACGCCGCCGCCGCCGGGACGCAGGACGGTTCCCCCAATCCCTTGGCACCGAACGGCCCGACACCGCCGCCGGATTCGATCATGATCGTCTTGACATCGGGAACATCGACGGCACTGGGAATGAGATACTCGGCGAATGAAGGGGTCAGCGTGTTCCCCTTGTCCAGGACTACCTCTTCCATCATTCCGTAGCCCAAGCCGTACAACGCCCCGCCGTGCAGTTGCCCCTCGGCACTCAAGGTGTTGATGGCCTGACCGACGTCGTAGCAGGAAACGATCTTGAGCACCTTCACGGCGCCCGTCTCGATGTCCACCGATACTTCCATGGCCTGCGTGCCAAAGGTGAAATCGGGAAACACCTGTCCCTGGCCGGTCTGGAAGTCGATCAGTTCGCGGGCTGGAGCATTGAACTGTGCCACGTCGTACAGGGGGATCCCATCCGCCGCGCAGGCCTTGACGACGCGTTCCAGGGCCACGGCACGGTCGGGGTCGCCTGCGGAATAGATCTGTCGATCCCCCATGGCCAGCTCTTCCGGGTCGACATCCAACAGGTCGGCCGCCTTCTTCACCAGGCTGTGACGCACCGCCGTCGCCGCCTTCTTGGTGGCGTTGCCCGACATGTAGAGCAGCCGCGTCGCGGTGGTAGTCCCGGCCAGTGGCGTCAAGGCCGAATCCCCGACGTAGACGGTGACGTCCTCCATGGGAACCCCGAGGACCTCCGCGGCGATCTGTGCCAAGGAGGATGCTTGACCGCCGCCAACATCCTGCAGGCCGCACCTGACAGAGACGCTCCCGTCCATCTCGATGCTGACCAGCGCTCTGGATGTGTCGTGCAGGAAGGTCATTCGGCCGTAGCTCGTCATGCTGGAGGCGATGCCCCGGCCGATTCTCTCGGTTGGCGAACTGGGTCCGGAGGGTTCACCGAGCGCCTCCAGGGCCCTGTCGGCCGTCTGCTCGGTCTCGACACTGTGCTCGAGGACCCGCCCGGTCGCCAGCGCATCCCCAGTACGAAGATAGTTCTTACGACGGATCTCGAGCGGCGAGAGGCCAAGTTGCTTGGCAAGCTCATCCAGCTGGCTCTCGCACGCGAAACAGACCTGCGGAGCACCGAACCCGCGGTTCGCACTGCTGAACGTGTTGTTGGTGAGCACCGTCTCGGAATCGACCTTGACGTGGGGAATGTCGTAGGGCCCGGTGGCGCCGACCGTGGAATACAGAAGAACCCAGGGACTCAGGTACACGTAGCCCCCGGCATCGGACGTCAGTTCCGCCTCCAGGGCCACCAGCTTGCCGGCCTTGGTGGCGCCGGTCTTGTACCTCATGACGTAGGGATGGCGCTTGCCGTGGGAGCGAATGGACTCTTCCCGCGTGTAGGTCAGCGATACGGGCTTTCGGGTCTTCCACACGAGTAGCGCCAGGTAGGTCTCGACCGTGATGTCTTCCTTGCCGCCGAAGCCGCCGCCGAGCATCGGGGCGATGATCCGGACCCGGTTGTGCGACACGCCCAAGACATCGGCGATTCCCCTGAAGTGCTCGATGACCTGAGTGGCGGATCGAATGGTGATCACGCCGTCCTGATCCAGCCAGGCCACGCCGGATTCCGGCTCCAGATAGGCATGGTCCACCATCGGCACCCGGTAGGTCTGTTCGACCACGACATCAGCCAGCTTGAACCCCTCCTCGACGTCACCCTTTCTGACCTTGTAGCTGCAAATGACGTTACTCTCGTCTTCCCCGACCTGGTAGGCTCCGGCCTGCTTCGCCTCGACCGGATCGAAGACGCCTTCGAGCGGTTCGTACTCCACGTGAATGAGACCGAGCGCCTCCTCGGCGACCGCCTCACTCGTCGCCGCGACCAGCGCAACCGCTTCGCCCTTGAATCGGATCTTCTTCTCGGCCAGGACCCGGTAGAGCCCCTCGAACCCGCCCACCTGATGGGTCTGTCCGAACCGCGTGGCCGTCTCGTTGTTCGGCACATCCTTGGCGGTCAAGACCGCGTCGACGCCGGGCAGCTTCTCTGCGTCACCGGTGTCGATGGACAGGACCCGCGCGGCGGGGTGGCGGCTCCTCAGCACCTTCGCGCAGAGCATCCCCGGCACTGTGTAGTCATGGGCGTACGCCGTGTCGCCGAACACTTTTGCCCAGGCGTCTGGCCGCGGAGCCGCCTTCCCGATGATCCGGTATGCAGGCCTGGTACGATTCTCAGGCATCTTCCCGCTCTCCTACGCCACGCCTGCCGTGTGCCGCCGCGTCCTCGATGGCCTCGACGATCTGCGTGTACCCGGTACAGCGACACAGGTTTCCGGAGATCCCTTCGCGGATCTCCTCTCGGTTCGGGTTCGGATTGGCCTCGAGCAGAGCCTTCGCCGACACCACCACCCCCGGCGTGCAGAACCCGCACTGAATCGCGCCGTGCTCGACGAAGCTCTTCTGAAGGGGATCGGGATTCTCCGACGTTCCGACACCCTTCAGCGTGGTGATCTCCTTGCCGTTGGCCTGCACGGCCAGCGTCAGACAGGCGTTGACCGCACGTCCAGCCAGGATGACGGTGCACGCTCCGCAATCGCCCTGACTGCACCCGTCCTTCACCTCGAAGGCCCTCAGGCGATTCCGCAACGCGTCCAACAGGGTCTCGCGGGCCGTCACCTCCGCCCGCTTCCATTCGCCGTTGACCTTGATGTCGATCGGATACGTCGTCATGCGCCGAATGTCCTCCGGTCTGCCACGGCCATCTCGATCTGTCGCTTCAGGACCGCCGAGGCCACATACGAGCGGTACTTGTCAGAGCCTCGAACGTCACTGATGGGCGAGATCTCCGCCCGCAAGAGTTCGGAACATTCCTCGACGAGCGTCTCGCCAATCTCGTGGCCTTCAAGCAGCTCTTCGATGCGGAAGACTCGCATCGGTATCGGAGCCACCGACCCTGCCGCGACCCGTGCCGTCCGGCAGGTCGTCTCCTCCATCTCCAGCATCACGGCGACGCTGGCAACGCTGATCGACGATGCGCTTCTCAGGCCGATCTTGGTGAAACGTCCGGCCGCTCCATCCGGCGGCCTGGGAAACGTGATCCGGGTCAGCACGTCGCCCTCGCCCAGATCCGTCACCCTGTAGGAATGAAAAAACTGGTGCAGGGGCACATCTCTGATGGCCCCATCCGGACTCATGATCTGAACCGCGGCGCCCAGGGCCAGAAGTGGAGGTGCGGTGTCCGCGCTGGGAGACGCGTTGGCGAGATTGCCCCCGATGGTGGCTCGATTCCGGGTCTGCGGGTGTCCGACCTGCCGGGCAGCCGTCGCTAGGAACGGGCTGCCGCTGGCAATGATGGGGCTCGAGGCGAGCTTGGCCATCGTGGTGGTTGCGCCGATCGCAATGCTGCCGTGCTCTTCACGTATGAACGACAGTTCCGCTATCTCGCAGAGATCGACGAGAACCGCGGGTAGAGTCCGCCCGGCTCGCATCTGAGGAATCATGTCGGTGGCGCCCGCGACGACGGCAGCTCGCCCTTGGTGCTCCGCCATGATCTGCTGGAGGTCGTTCAAGTCGGTAGGCCGCAGGTACGTGGTGCTCGTCACTGTCTTCGTCTTCGTCTTTCTCATCCGTGCCGAGGCTGGAGCAAGGCTGCCGCTACTGGCCGCAGCTTCCTATCGCCTTGACGATTCGGTGATACCCAGTGCATCGACAGAGGTTCCCTCTCAGGTGCTCCCGGATCCGTTCTTCCGAAGGTGAAGGGTCGTGCGCGAGCAGATCCTTGGCCATGAGAATCATCCCGGGCGTGCAGAACCCGCACTGCACGGCTCCATGATCCAGAAACGCCTCCTGGATCGGATCCAGTGATCCGTCCGGTTTAGCCACTCCTTCAATCGTCAGGATATCTGCGCCATCGACGGCAACCGCCAGCGTCAGGCAACTCAGAATCGGCTCCCCGTTGACGAGTACCGTGCATCCCCCGCACTGTCCGGTGCCGCAGCAGTACTTCGTGCCCGTCAGTTGCAACTCTTCTCTCAGGACGTTGACGAGCAGCGCATTCGCCTCCACCAGCGGCTCGACGTGCTCGCCGTTGACGGTCAACGTGACGCGTCGCTTCGTCATCATGGCTATCGCTGAACCCGCTTCCATGCCTGGTCGAACGTGTCCTTGAACAGCACGCGGGAGACGCGTCGTCGATAGAACTCGGTGGATCGCACGTCGGTCAGGGGCGAGATGTCGGCCGCGATTCGGTCGGCGGCCTCATCCATCACGCCCGCGTCAATCGCTCGACCCGACAAGAGCTGTTCCACACCGGGCATTCGCATCGGCGTCGGGCCGACAGCCCCCATCCCAATCCGGCATGAGAGACACCGCTCGCCATCGCTCTGCACCGCAACCGCGCAACTGATCTTGGAGATGTCCCCCGCCACCCGCCCGATCTTTCGAAACGCACTTCCGGTGTGGTCCACGACAGCCGGAACCTGGATCTCCGCCATGACTTCGCCAGGCTCCATGCCGGTCATCTTGGGTCCCCGAAAGAAGGCGTCGAGCGGCACGACCCGCTCTCCGCCCGAACCGATCAGTCGTA
The DNA here is from genome assembly GCA_030754805.1 of Dehalococcoidia bacterium. Taxonomy (GTDB): domain Bacteria; phylum Chloroflexota; class Dehalococcoidia; order UBA6926; family UBA6926; genus JASLZO01. Next base: position 16,241 of record JASLZO010000001.1, on the reverse strand, counting down.
CCCGGGCCTCCAAGACCAGGAGCGCCAGAGCGGAATCGGCGGCCGGTGAGGCTGTGCAAATGTTTCCGCCCAACGTCCCCATGTTGACGACCTGGGCCTGGCCGATCGAGCCGAGCGCGTCACCGAGGCAGGCGTAGGTCTCGTTGTCCCTGCAGTAGGCCTTGACGTCGCGCAGCCTCACCGCGGCACCGATGTGCAGGGCCCCGTCTCGCCGCACGGTGCGCAACTCGGCTATCTTCGTGACATCAATCAGGTAGTCAGGCGAAATCTTTTCGTACTTCAGCTGGGGCACGACATCGGTTCCGCCCGCGATGATCGTTGCCGCCGGACCGTATCGGTCCAGCAGCGCGAGAAGTTCCGGCATCGTCTCCGGCGCGACGTATTCGAATTCCCGGGTCAAGATCCTCGTGTTGCCCATCGTTACCGCCCCTGCTGGAGCTGTTCCGCGTCCCGCGTCAACGCACTCAAGACGCGTTCCGGAGTGATCGGCGCCTCCGTCAAGCGGATCCCCACGGCGTTGTAGATGGCATTGGCTACGGCGCCGGCGGTCGCATTGTTCGCGGCTTCGCCGACGCCCTTGGCGCCGAACGGACCTGACGGCTCGTAGGTGTCGGCAAAGAACGTCGACAGATCCTCGAGCGAGGGCATGTCCTGTGCCGTATAGACCTTGTAGTCGGTGAGATACCCGCCACAGGTAAGCTCTCCGGTATCCGGCTTGTAAGTCGTATCTTCCAGAAGCGCGAGGCCGATGCCCCGGCAGAGGCCGCCCTCGAGCTGCCCGGCGGCTAGGTCGGGGTTGATGACCGTCCCGGCATCGACTGCGGCCACGGCGCGCATCGGTCGAATCTGCCCGGTCGCCGTGTCGACCTCTACCTCGACGAAATTCACGACGAAGCAGGGCGGACAGTTCACCTGCCGATGGCTCACGACGGCGATGATCGAGCCCCATCCCTTGATCTGCGCGGTCTTGGCCACCTCGGCCACGGTGATCCGTTTGGCCGGCGCTCCGGGCAAGCAGACGACGCCCTGGCCACGGTTCGTGTCGGGTCGGACCTTCAGCGCGTCCGGATTGACGTCGATGATGCGCGAGGCGAAGTCGAACAGAATCTTCTTTACATCTTGGGCGGCCCTCAGAAGGCTCGCGCCGCCGCAGTACACCCCACGGGTCGCGTGGGTGCAGACGTCGTAGCCGGTGGAGCGGGTGTTCGACGGCGAGATTCCCACCCGGTCGAGAGGCACACCGAGTTCCTCGGCCACCATCTTGGCGCCCGCGTCCAACGTTCCCCCGCCGTGGCACATGAGCGCGGTCAGGCAGTCGACCGACCCGTCCTCGTTAATCTTGACCATCGCCGTGGAGTAGTCGATGACCTCACCCGGCGTGGGCGCACCGGTGCCCGATGTGTGGAACCCTCGGCCGACCCCGATCCCCCTTCGGAAGCGCCCGGTCTTGCTCGTGGAGCTCCCGCGACCCTCCCAGCCGACCATCGCCTTTCCCTTCAGCAGCATCTCCTCCACACCGCAACTCCGAATGACCGAGCGCACAGTCGGACCCTGCCCCCAGAACGTCTCGCCGAGCCCCACGTAGTTCTTCAGGCGAACGTCGATCGGATCGATGTCGAGTTCTTCGGCGATGGTGTCCATCATCGACTCCACCGCGAATGTGACCTGCGGGTTCCCGTATCCCTGCATGGCACAGGCTGGAGCCTTGTTGGTGTACACCGCCGTACCCTCGAACTTCAGATGCGGCAGTCGGTACAGAGAGACGAACCAGCCCGCCATGCACCCGAGCAGCGGATACGCCTGGATGTTGTGCCCTCCAATGTCGACGACCGTCTTCAAATATCCCGCTGTCAGGGTTCCGTCGCGTTTCACGCCGTAGGTGAGGTGGATATTCGACGGATACTTGCAGTGGTCGTACATATCCTCTTCGCGGGTCAGCACCAGCTTCACCGACTTCTGAGCCTTGAGCGCCAGGGCGACGCAGACGGCGACGGAACTGTTCATCTGGATGCTCGAGCCAAACGACCCACCAATCGGCACACGTTGCACGTTGATCTTGCTGAGGGGGATGTCGAAGAGGCTTCCCAAGAGCTGGCGGGTATTGTGAATCGACTGCGCGGTGGCCCACACCGTGATTCCGCCGTCGGCTTCCGGGCGGCACACAACCGCCTTGCTCTCCAGCTGGCCGTGGTAGGCCCTCCCGGTCGTGAATTCGTTCTCCACGACGAGGTCCGCCTCCTCGAGCCCTCGAGCCACGTCGCCTTCTACCGCCTCCCGGTAACAGGCGATATTCCGCTCGATGGGGAGGACGGTCTCGCCCAACAGGACCGCGTCATGCAACTGCGGCGCGCCATCTCGCATCGCTTCGTGGGGATCGAAGACCGCAGGCAGCGATTCGAATTCGACGTCAAGGGCGTCGAGCGCCCTGTCCGCCAGCGCTTCCGTCCTGGCGGCGACCGCAACGACGCCCTGCCCGACGTGCCGGACCTTGTCCGGCAGGACCGTTCGGTCGCGGTAGGTCTTGGCCGGAACGCTCACCTGACGCTCGTTGTACTTGACCCGCGGCACGTCCTCGGGGGTGATGCAGACGGCGCCCAGGCGTTCCGCTTCGCTGGTGTCGATAGCGGCGATCCGCGCGTGAGGGTAGGGACTTCTCAAGACTCTGGCCTGAAGCATGTTCGGAAGGCTGATGTCCGAGGAGTACAGCTGCCGCCCGGTGACCATGGCGTGGCCGTCCTGACGCCGGGTCACCCGACCGATGACCTCGAATCTGTCGTCGTTCATCAGATACCTTCACCCACGCGACGGCCCTCATGCCTCCGCCGTGCAAAGCATAACTCCACGGGGCCGTCGGGCGCCGCCGTCGGTTCACCCTCGGCGTCACGCGGCGCGAAGTCCTCCCTTGACAGAAACCGTGATTGCAGGTACGAACGCAGCACCTCGAGATCATCCTCGAGGGCGTCCTGTCTGCGCTCGGAGGGTGTCAATGCGTGAGCTCCTGGCTGAATACCTGAACAATCGCCTCTCCCGTCGTGGCTTCTTCAGGCGGATGGTGGCGGCCGGCTTCACGGCCGGCTTCGTCGAGTCTCTCCTGAGTAATCTCGCGGCGGCGGAGACGCCGGCCGACCAACCAAGCGGCACCTATCGCACCGCGACCGGAACGGGCGGAGAACTCCTCGTGGAGCAACTCAAGGCCGCGAACGTGAAGTATGTCTTCACGAATCCTGGCTCCACGGAAGTTGGCTTCTTCGACGCCTTGGCCGGCGCTCCGGAGATTCAGCCGATCGTGGGGTTGCACGAAGGCCTCGTCATTGCCATGGCCGACGGCTACAACCAGGTGACCGGCGAGACGGCCTTCGTCAATCTTCACGCAATCGCCGGGACCGCCCAGGCATCGGGCCAGCTCTTCAACGCCCACCGCGATCATGCCTCCATGGTGGTCACCGCTGCTCTCGTGGACACCACGGTCTTCAGCGACGATCTCGTGCTTGCGCCACGGCCCGGCTTCGAGCAGGTCGACGTCAACAAGCAGTTCTCCAAGCTCTCCTGGGAGGTCCGCAATCCGGAGAGCATTCCGCTGGCCATGCGGCGAGCGTTCAAGGTCGCCGCGACGCCTCCCGGAGGTCCGGTCTACGTGGCCCTCGGGACCGCGGCGCTGGAAGCCAAGGACGTCTCGGCGGAGATCATCGACCAGAGCAAGTTCTCCGTTCCGATCCGGTCTCGTCCCAACGCCGCAGATATCGAACAGACCGCGCGGTGGCTCTTGGAGAGCGTGCAACCGTGCCTCATCGTGGAGAGCGAGCTGAACCGATCGGGCGCGGTTCCGCAAGCGATGGAGCTGGCGGACCTGCTCGCCATGCCAGTCTCGGATTTCCTCGGCTGGTACAACATTGGCGCGCATTTCCCGACACAGCACCCGCTCTACTACAGCTACGGGGGCATGCGCTTCATCGAAGAGGAGAATCCGTTCAAGACCGCGGACATGTTCCTTGCGCTGGGTGCCGAGAACTTCGCGGTCCGGACAATCTCGACCAGCCCAACGATTTCGGAGCGGGGAGTCTGGGGTCCGGGAAACTATCCTCCCTCGATCCCCGCCGATGCCAAGAAGGTGGCGATCGGAATCGATACCGGTTCGATGGCCCGAACGGAGCCTGTCGATCTGGCCATCGTCGCCGATGTCGGACTGGCGCTCGACGATCTCCTCGAGTCGATTCGCAGCCTGGCCACGACGGAGCGTCTCGCCGCGATCCGCGCCAGCCGCTACGACCGACTGGCGGCGCTCCCGGAGAGGATGCGCCGTGCCGCGGACGCGGATATTCGCCCGAATCTGGGTCAGAATCCGATGCATCCCGATGACGTCGCGCTGCTCACCGAGCGCGCGTCGGATCGCGACGCCATCACGATTCACGAGAACGTCAGCCACGACATGGCCCGTCCCTACGCGCCACTCCAATCTGTCGGCGTCGGTGAGAAGATGCGGCTTCACGCGGCCGGCGGCTCGCTCGGGTGGGGAGTCGGGGCGGCCATCGGCGCCAAGCTCGGCCAGCCCGATCGCCAGGTCGTGCTTCACATCGGCGACGGCTCCGTGATGTACAGCGCGGCCGGTTTCTGGACGATGGCACGCTATCGGGTCCCCGTACTCACCGTCATCTGGAACAACGTCAACTATCAGCAGGTGCGGTTTCGCTTCGCGCGGTATCAGGGCAACATGGCGCAGACCGATCGCTACCCGACGATGTTTCTTGGCGATCCGGAGATCGATTTCGTCAAGCTTGCCGAATCTCAGGGGATCTCCGCTGCGAAGGCGACGACGGCCGACGAACTGGAGAGCGAGCTGGAGATCGGCATCGCCGCCACCCGGGAGGGTCGGCCGTACGTGATCGACGCCAGAATCCGCTGCATCGACGCGGGAGCCGAATCCACCTGGCACAGTCAATTCAGTCTTGCCGACAGCCGCACGCGAAACGTGTGATACCCGGCCGGCTTCAAGGAGAGGCCCCGGGGGCTAACCCCAGAGCTCACTTGGGTCAGTAGTATCCCTCCGCGTGCATGAGGCGTCGTGCATGGGAGACATACTTCACGAACTCGATCTCTTCCGTGATTCTGAGTTCTCTGGGCCTGGGCAAGTCGATCTCCATGATCTCCTTCACGCGCCCGGGCCTGGCTGTCATCACCATGACTCGATCCGAGAGAAAGACCGCTTCACCGATATCGTGCGTGACGAACAGAACCGTTCGCGCTCGTTCCATCCACGTCTTCTGAAGCCAGACGCCCATTTCATCCCGCGTCATGGCATCCAGCGCGCCGAACGGTTCATCCATGAGCAGGAGCGGAGGGTCGTGGATGAGTGCCCGACAGAAGGAGACGCGCTGCTGCATGCCGCCTGAGAGCTCCCACGGGTACCGGTCCTCGAACCCATCCAACCCCGCCAGCTTGATCAGGTCCCGCGCCCTCGGTACGTAGGCGTCGTTCTCGAACTCCTGTCGCACCTCGATCTGCAGCATGATGTTCCGCAAGACGGAGCGCCATGCCAGTAGGGTCGCCTCCTGAAAGACGATCCCGACATTCGGGTGTGGGCCCCGGACCAGCTTCCCATCGACGCGCGCCTCTCCCTTGGACGTCGGAAGGAGACCGGCGATGATCTTGATCAGGGTGGATTTCCCGCAGCCGCTCGGGCCGACAATGGAGAGGAACTCCCCCTCCCTCGCCGAGAAGCTGACATCCGTCAATGCCTCGATCGACCCGCCCTTGTGCGGATACGTCAAGTGCACGCCGTCGAGAGTAATCACGTCTCTCCTCGTCCAAGCCCTGGGAAGCGAGAATTCTGATGGAATCGCTACTCGGGCAGAAACTCGTTCGTGGAGAACCGGGTCAACGGAATGTCTGCCGCTTCGGCGACACCGTCGAACTCCACCGTGATGCGCCTGAGCTCTTCCAAGGCCTCGGGATCCTGGTATCCCAGTGGAGACGGTAAGAGCGAGCGGACACTCGTCAACTGGCCGACGAGAATTTCCTTCCTCGCCAGGGGAAACCGCCTCACCGCGATCTCCGCCGCCGCGTCGACGTCGGCGAAGGTCTCTCCGACTCCCGCGATGTACGCCCTGATGAACCTCCGGATGAGATCGGGATCCTCCCGCGCGGTCGTCGCGTTGACGATCACCCCGTCCCCGATCACGGGGATCCCCCAATCCTCGAACAGCATGACCTGGGCCGGATCGACGTCCATCCCCTGGAGCCTGACGAGGTCATCCACTTCAAGGCCAAGCGCGCCATCGGCCCTGCCCGTTGCCATCGCCTCGAGCATCGCCCTGCCGGCGTTCAGGTACGTGACCTGCTCTTGACGAATCTCGTTTGCGGCCAGAAACGCGTTGAAGAGGGCTGAGGTCCCACCGCCTCCAGACCCGGCAATGACCTTCCCGATCAGATCCTGAGGCGTTCTGATGCCGGTCTCGGGCTTCGAGAGGATGCAGTACCTCCGCGACTCCTGAATCTGCATCACTTGAATGATCGGCATCCCCAGGGCGGCTCCCTTCACGCTGACGTTGGTCGCGGCCACTCCGAACGTGGCGCTACCGGCGGCGACGAGTTTGCTCGTCGCCGATGAACCCGAGCCTTCCCTGATCGTGATGTCTATGCCTTCCTCCTCGAAGAATCCCTTCTCCGACGCAACGATGAACGGCACATGCGGGCCCGAGCACTTCCAGTGGAGCTGCAGCGTCACCTGGTCCAGCGCCGGTGCATCCGTGGAGGATGCTTGACGAGATCGGCAGGCCGTTCCCAGAGCCACGAGAGACAGGCCCAACATTCCGACCATCAGGGAGCTTGTTCTCATGCGTCCCCCCTCTTCTGCGCGGTGGGCCTCTCCCTCCAGTCGGGCGATGCCTTGGCCCTGCGAGTCACGCCGTGAAGAACCTCTGGTCCCTCGCCCTCATCGTGACGTGCCAGGAGATGGCGTGTGTTTCGGCCCAGCCGATGAGCGCATACATCGACCTGCCCAAGACCACGAGCGTGATGACGACCGAGAACAGCAACGTCACGTCGCTGTTGTGTTGCGCCATCGTGATCAGGTAGCCCAACCCCTCATTCGCACCGACGAACTCACCGACGATGGCTCCAAGAATGGCGACCACGCCGCCCAGCTTGAGACCGGCGAAGAAGTGAGGCAATGAACTTGGCAGTCGGACCTTGATGAACGTCTGGAGCGTGGACGCCGACATGGATTTCGTCAGATCGATCAGTGCGGGCTCAACATCCTTCAATCCGGTCATCGTGGCGATGACGATCGGGAAGTACGCCAGCCAGAAGGCGATGATGACCTTGGGAGCGTAGCCGAAGCCGAACCAGACGATGAACAATGGAGCAACGGCCAGCTTGGGTGTCGTCTGAAAGAACACCAGGAGCGGCAGCAGTGTCTTCTCCACCGGCCTCGACCAGACCATGAGTATCGAGACGGCGACCGCGAAGACGGTGGCGAGAAAAAGCCCCAGAAGCATCTCAAACGTCGTGACCAGGAAATGAGGCCAGACCAGGCCGAGATTTCCCACGAAACTTTCGATGACGGCGATCGGACCAGGCAGGATGAAGTCCGGTATGGAAAAGAGGACGATCGACAGCTGCCACGCAGCGAGCATCGCAGCGATCGTGGAGGCGGGATACAGCGCTTCCGGGAGCCTGGCGCTCCAACGGAATCCCTTACCCAGAGCCATCTCCCCCGAACTCCTCATCCTGAGCTGTACCCCTACGTGGTGAACATGATCTGCTCGTTCTCCCGAACGACGACATGCCATGCAATCGCGTACCGCTCGACCCATTCCACGACGGAGAACAGCGCCTTGCCCAGGAGTAGGAGCACGACGAGCACGGCAAAGCACAGCGTCGTATCCATCCGGTCGTTCGCATAGAGGACGAGGTACCCCAGACCGTCCATCGACCCCATGAACTCTGCCACGATGGCTCCGACCAGCGAGAGCAGCGCGCCCAACTTCAGCCCGCTGAACAGATACGGGAGTGAATTTGGGATCCGTATCTTCGTGAACGTCTGGAAGGGAGTGATGGACATGGATCTCGCCAGGTCCAGGACGGTGGGGTTCACATCTCTCAACCCGGTGACCATCTCGATCACGATGGGGAAATAGGCCAGCAAGAAGCTGATCAGGACCTTCGGGAACGGACCGAATCCGAACCAGATGATGAAGAGCGGCGCAATAGCCACCTTGGGGACCGTCTGCAGGAAGACCATCAGGGGCAGCACGGTCTTCTCGGCAACCTTCGACCAGACGATGATCGCGGAGATCGGCACGGCGAACACGAGGGCAAGCGTGAAACCGAGACCGGCTTCGTAGAGTGTGATCAGGCCATGCTGGAATATCAGCGTCCGCTCCGACACCACCGTCGCAGCGACGGCGCGCGGCCCAGGCAGCAGGTAGTCCGGGATCGCCAATAACTGGACACCCAGCTGCCACACCGCGACGAGCCCGATGGCCGCTGCCAACGGGTACAGAGCGTCTCGCCGTTTTCTCAACTAGAAACCCAACTTCGACGTGCGGGTATCTGATCGTCCCCCGGGCAGATCGGCCTTGGGCGGGATCACGTCCCCCGTTCCCGCCCACATGTCCTGTATGGGCGACGCGGTGAATTCCTTTCGGATGACGCCCACCATCGTGAGACACCCATTGGCGTCTTCGGCACAGGCCTCCTCGCATGCGAGACAGACGATGCATTCCTGGATGTTGGCCGACGACACCTGCTCTTCGATCGGATCCCAGTCGATCGCCTCCACCGGGCAGCTGTCCACGCAGTGGAGACAGTTTCTTCCAAGGCATTTCTTGTGATTGACGACGGCATCGACTTTTTCTTCCAGCATCTCTCAAGTTCTCCTGGGAAGGTCACGCAGTCTCTTGCTTCAGGCCTCTGATCGGGAATCTGCCCTCGGGGACCTTCACATAGCCCGAGCGGGTCGGAACAGTCCGCAACTCCATCTGACCGTTCTTCTTTTCCAGTCTGATGTCCTGTATCCAGCGATCGTTGTCCATGTAGGGGTGGTCCAGCCGGTTGTGAACGCCCCGCGTCTCGGTCCGCATCAGGGCCGCCTTCGCATGCATCTCCTGACAATCGATCATGCAGTCAGATTCAAATGCCAGTCTCAGCTCCCGCGGGTCCTCGGCATACATCCTCTCCTGCGCAGTCCTCCGAATGTCGTCCAACTGCTCCAGGCCCTCGAGAAGCCCCTTCTCGGTCTTCAGTACGCCAAACTTGTCCATACTCAGCTTCTGGATCGCCTCACGGATCGCTCTCGGATTCCCGTCAGCCGTCTTCGACCTAGACGAAAACCTGTCGAGGTAGTCCTTCTTGTCTTTCACCTGACTCTGGCTCAGTTCGACACGGGACACACTTCTGGCGTACTCGGCGCCGGCCCTCCCGGCCCTGACACCGAAAACCAGGGTGTACTTGAGATCCTCACCGTAGGACACTTCCCCGCCGGCGAACAATCCGGGAATGTTGGTCTCGCACTCTTCGGAGATCTTGATCCCCCCCCACGATCCAAGTGCTCCTGGATACATCCGGATCGGCTTCTTCTCCCACTCGAAGTTTCGCATCGCATGGAGGCCGGCGATCCCCTTGGGCTCGGCGGTCCACGCGTCCTCGGGGACGTGGGAGAAGTCGGCGAGCACCCCGCCATCATCACCCCGTCCCTCGAGAACCTCGTTGGCCATCGCGCGCGCGATCGTCGCCACGTTGTCAATGACCGGCGTTCCGTACTTGATGTGGAAAGGGTCGCCAGGTTTCAGGGTGGCACCGTCGCCAAGCACCATGTAATTCGGCAGGAAGTCCTCTCCGTTCGCGTTGGTCAGATTGACCATGGTTCGTGCATACGACGGAGGAATCCAGAACTGAGGCTGATCCTTCTCGGAGATGATCCAGGCGTCGAAGCTCTCGTACTCCATCATGTTCATTTCCACGCCGTTGCGATAGGCGATGGCGTGACCATCTCCAGTCGATCGTGTCGGCGTGTTGTTTCGCTTCCAGCACTCGCCCGCGCCGCCCGTGGCCATGACGACAGCCTTGGCCTTGACCACGGTGAAGTCTCCAGACACGACGTCGAAACCGACCGCGCCGACGCACTGACCGTCCACGGTGAGGATGTCGGTGATGTTGAAGTACTTCATCAGCTTGGCGCCCTGGTCCTGAGCGTACTTGTACATCGGACCGGTGGTGGCCCAGCTCACCCGCCCCGGCGGGCCGTAGGTCTTTTGGTCCCTGGGATTGAGAACACCAAACTCGGCAAGCTCATCCTGGTACGGGATCTGCTCGACGGCCGTGATCTCCTCCATCCGCTGGTCCTTGCCGTACATGATTTCCCAGGCGCCACCCTTCACGCCCCGCTCGTAGAGCGCCTTGAGGCCTCGAGGCATGGACAGTGACCAGTAATTCATGACGATGCCTTGTGTTCCGCCGGCGACGCTCGACAGGTTCGTCCGGCCGGTACTCTTCTCCGCGATGATCACGTCCAGGCCGTAGCGCCGGATCTGTATAGCCGCCCGGAGGCCCGCAAGGCCCGCGCCAATCACCAAGACATCGGTCTCCAGGGTGTCGGTGTTCATTCGGATTCCTTCCTTTCACTTCGCCGGACTGTCTAGTCTGAAGCCCTGTCTGTCGGGCTGTTCACAAACCGCTTGCCGGATCGGTCAGGAGTTTGCAGGACGCCATCCACGGCTTCGAGATCGTGCCACCACTTGTTTTTCTGATTCGGGGTCCCGTACCCCATGAGGTCGTCTCCCCAGATGGCGAGCCGCCTGGCTAGGGGAATGTTGGTCATGGTCCACCTCACAAAGCGATGAAACGGTGTGAAGGGCTTGTTCCATGGACAGACGTGTATGCACACCCCACAGCCGGACCCCCACTGATTCCCGATCCTATACTTCAGACACCTGTCCACGTCGTTGTTCCACTTGACGTAGCCGTTGTGCACGACCGTCGAATCTTCTCCGAACGGAATCGCTCCTGCTGGACAGTGCGTCGCGCACTTCGCGCACTTGGAACAGAAGTCCTGGAGCCCGAAATCGATCGGCCTGTCGATCGCGAGCGGGAGATCCGTCGTGACCACGGCCGCCTTGAATCTCGTGCCGAGGAACGGGTTGAGCACGATGTCGCCCGTGCGGCACATTTCGCCGAGTCCAGCCCAGAGCAAGATGGGAGGGAGCATCACCTGATAGTTTCGAATGTGATGCGCGCGCGCCGGGTAGCCGAGCTTCCGGATGTAATCGGCCAGGATGCATGAGATGAACGCGGTCGTGGAATACGAAAGAAAGCCCATCGACGTGCTGATCCAGTCGTTGCCGAAGCTCGCATCAGCGGTCTTCCAGTCCTGGTCGACCAGAACGGCGATGGCATACTTGTGCGCGCATTCGATCGGCTCCCCCGTCGCCTGGCTGTGGCTGTAGACGGCATAGGGGGGCAGTCGGCATATCCCTACGACGTCGGCTCTGAGGAAATAGGCCGTCGCCTTGATGTGGCGCGCCATCGCTTCGGGATCATCCGTCCCCGGAGCCCTGTGCTCGGCAACCGGCCCGTCGACCTTGTCGGCGAGAGTCGCCGCCATCCGTTGTTGCGCCCGAGACAGAGGATACTTGAAGAGCCCCAAGAGATTCTGATAGCTGGGCCCGAGACCTCCGCTCCGGGCCCTCGCAAAACCGCCGGCCCTCTGATCCACGCGCTGAATTCGCTCCTCATCGATGAACGTCGTGGGACGATCGACCCTCTTGAGGGACTCGACGGGATACGGATCGAGCTTCGTCCCGTCATAGGCGCGCTTGTAGGTCGTCAGGATCGTCACAGCGAGGTCACTCCGCGTCCGGTCGACTGTGGTGCGCGTCGTCTCTGTTCGATCCCGACTCGCGTTGCCCTCTGGTCAGGAAAGGCGGCAATACTCCGTCCAACATCTCCGGGCGCATGGAGTATTCGGCGCGGAGGGTCCTTCTGTTCCCCGCCTGCTCGGGTACCTTGAGGGCACCGTCACTGGATTCCAGGTCGAGCCACCACTTGTTCTCGATTCTTGGCTTCCCGTATCCCATGAGATCGTCGCCCCAGATCGCGAACCTTCTGGCGAGAGGGATGTTTCTCATCGTCCATTGCACGAATCGATGAAACGGCGTGTACGGCTTGTTCCATGGGCACACCGTCATGCACGTGCCGCAGCCCGCACCCGCATTGCTCGCGGTCCGCCCGATGACACACTTTTTCACGTCGAGCGGCCATTGCTCGTAACCGTTGCGCCAGACCTTGTCGCCGTCGCTGATCGCCCCGGTAGGGCACTCGCGGGCGCACTTCTTGCACCGTGAGCAGAAGTCCTGGAGCCCGAAATCAATCGGCTTGTCCGGTACCAGCGGGAGGTCGGTGGTCACGATGGCCGCTTTGAATCGCGGACCGATGAACGGGTTGACCACGACACTCCCGATCCGGCTCAGCTCACCCAGACCGGCCCAGAGCAAGATAGGCGGCACCACGACGTCGTAGCTGTAGGTGTGATGCGCTTTGGCGGGGTATCCGAGCTGACGAATGTAGTCGGCCAGGATGCGGGCGACAAAGCTGGAGTTGGTGTAGGCCAGATGGCTCTGCGAACCGCTGATCCAGTCGTTGCCGAAACTGGCTTCCGAAGTCTTCCAATCCTGATCGATCAGGATGGCGATCGCGTAGGTGTGGTCGCATTCCACAGGTTCGCCGGTCGAGAGATGGCGGCTGAAGACCGCGTAGGGGGGCAGCTTGCAGACGCCCACCATGTCGGCCCTCAGGAAATAGGCCGTCTCCTTGATGTGCTTGGTGATCAGCGCCGGATCATCCCCGAGGGGAGCCTGATTCGCTGCCACCGGGTTGTCCGTCTCACCGATGTCGCGAAGGTGAACCTGCATTCCTCTCAATGCGCTACCGAGCGGGTGCTTCGTGACGAGCCGCGCCCTCTGCTGCTGAAGATGCGGCCCGTACTCGCCCCGGGCGGCCTTATTGAACCCACTATCCCGACCGTCGACTCTTGGCACCTCCGCGTCCCGTATCTCGATCGTCGGACGGTCCACTCTCTTCAAGACATGGACCGGATAGGGATCGACCCGGTGCGTGTTGAAGGACCGCAGAAAACTCGTGACCATGCTCATGGCTCGATGCGCCTCACACGGAACGACATCCGACGCTTCCGAAGAACTTCTCGATCGCGCGTGGCCCGGGGGGAGGCGTGATCAGTGAGACCCCAATCAGCGCCGCCGTCGAGATGGCCACCATGACCACCACCGGCATCACGCCTGCCTCCCCGAGGGTGTAGCCCGGGTCGCCCCCCGACCGCAGGAGGAAGTATACCCAGCTGGACACGGCGCAGACGACGCAGGCGATCGCTCCCTGCCTCGTACTGCGCCTCCAGAACAGCGCGGCCGCGACGAGTGGAAACAGCGCCGCGAGACCGGAGAACGACCAGATCGCGAGCGCGAAGATGCTCTGATCGAGGATCTGCGCCAAGACGAACGTCACCGCCAAGACGACGCCGACAAAGGCGCGCCCGAGGCGAATCTGGTGCCGCTCGCTCCACCGATGTCCCGCGGCGTAGTGCCGAACGATGTCCTCGGTGAACATCGTCCCAAGCGACAACGACTGCGAATCGAGTGACGACATGATGGCCGCGCACACACCGGCGGCCAGCAACCCACCCAGCACTCCGGGGGCGTAGTGTCCGACCATCTCGATGAGAACAGAATTCGCCGCGGTACCCTCGAGATCGGGAAAATCGATCCGCCCGAGAACACCCAGCAGAACGCTGGGTAGCCAGACGACCGCAAGGCAAATTGGGAACGCGACGACGGACAAGCGGAACGTCTCGGCGCTACGCGCCGACAGCCAGTGCATGAACATGTGCGGCATCATTCCAACGGACAGCGGGATACAAGTGTAGGTCAGGAACTGCCAGGGCGTGATGGCGTCGCCTCGAATCAGCAGGTCAGGGGTCGTGGCCGCTACCAAGGCCATCGCGGTCGTCAACCCGCCGAGCTTGTCCACGATGACGGCGAACGTGACGATCCCCAGGCTCATGAAGACCGACGTCTGAAACGTATTGACCCAGGCCGTGCCTCGCAAGCCGCCGGACCAGACGTAAGCTAGCACGACCGCGCAAACGACCAAGCTACCGGCCCATCGCGGAATCGCCCCGTCGGTGATCGCCTCGAGGCTCAGTCCGGCGCCCATGACACCGATCAGCAGGTAGGGGATGATCAGACCGACGAGCGCGACGAACAGCAGCAGCCCGAGGCTACGCGACTCCCATCGGTCGCGGAACAGCCCCACCTGGGTCAGGTACCCGTGGCGCCGGCCCAGCCGCCACAGCCGTGTCCCGACGAACAGGAAGATCACGGGATTGATCAAGGCCGCGGCCGAGCCGACAAGGCTGAAGACGCCGATCCCGACGTGGTAGGCCTCGCCCGACGCCCCCAGGACCGCGAAGGCGGTCATGTTCGTGCCGAACAGCGTCATCAGGAGAACGATAGGCCCTATCGTGCGGCTGGCGACGAAGTAATCTTCGCTAGTGCCTCGGAACAGCCGGTGACTGAGGGTCCCGATGGCCAGGACCACCAGCAAGTAGGCGAGTACGATCGTGGTGACCATCAAGCGTCGTCGTGGTCTCGGTGGGGTGTCGCCGGCTCGGGCGCGCCGAGGTAGACGGCGGCCGCCAGCACGACCGCCACAACGAGGCAGTAGACGACATGATAGAGGAGGCCAACCGGGAGTCCGAGCACGAGGCGGGCGTCACGCCAGTACCAGAGATCGTTATGCGCCAGGAACAGGACGACGAGCACCCCGTAGAGTCCGTACCTGCGCCGGCTCGCCACTCCCGTCCCAGGCGCACGACGCGAATTCACGACAGACTGCTACGACCACGTCATAAAGACCATGGCGTTCCCGGTTCCGGCCTCGGACCGGTAGCACGGAATGTAGTCCAGAAGCTCCATCTTCAAGCCGGTGCCGTCGAGCACGCCCGCCGTCGCGATGTAGTTCTTGATCTCCGACGATCCGGACTGGAAGCTGCTCTCCGGCTCGCCGATGATGGCTGCGTCGTCCCGATTCGCGAGCGCGTCGAGGACCCGGCGATCCAACTCCTCGTCGATCACGAAGTGGCTGAATCCACCCGTGGCCGACACGGCAACCTTGAGGTCGCTGTCCCAGGACTTGATCGCCCGACCGACGGCCTTCCCAAACTCCAGCACGCGCTTGGCCGTTGGCTGATTCGGCGGAAAGAACGTGTTCGTAAAGATCGGCACGGTAATGATCGGCCTGTCGTTCAAGATCCGTCGGTACAAGAATCCGAAGGCATGCGGGATGCTCCGTGGGTTGTCGTCCCCGCGTGGCAGTTCGTTCGATGCCGAGACGTCGAATTCCTCGCGGATCAGGGTGGAGATGATGTGGTTGGCGAGCGCCGGCTCGCACGGATAGGTGATGTCCGTCTCTGGATTGGTTCCCCAGATCGACTCGGCGATTCCCGGCGACATCCCCTGCATAGCCTCGGCCGTGACCGCCTTGTTCACGACGGTGTCGCCGTAGTACACGAGGAATCCTGGGGTGTGGCTCGGCTGGAAGACCTCGCGCTGGTCGTTCCCCATGATGACCAGGATGTCCGGCGCGGCCTCGGCGAACCTGTCCGCGAGCTGCTTCAGGCGCGCCTGATTCTTGGCGTCGAGCTCTCGGTAGACGTCGAGGTTGCACCGGGCCGCGAGGTTCTCGCCCTTCCGAAGCTCGACCAGTTCGTCGAACGTGTAGGTACCGCCCCGGAACGGGTGGGCCGGGTTCCGCTTGTCAGCAACGGCCCGGCGATCCCACTGCTCGGGCGGCGTGGACAGATGCGGGCTGTGGGAGACGCCCATGCCGTAGATGATTTCCGCCATCTGGTTCCTCCACTCTCACTCGTTCGAGGGTTACCGAGTCTCGTCACTCACTCCGGGGGGAGAGGGCAACGGAGGCGCGACCGCCAGCGGCGTCTCGAGACCGAGGTAGTTCGACACCATCTCGAGACCCGGCTGCAGATCGAAGTTCCGATAGGAGCCGGCCACCATGCCGGCGGGATCACCGGAGTGCAGACGTTCGTACATCTGCTGACGCGCGCCGTAGGCGTCGCCGGACAGCTCCCAGGCGAGCTTGCAGATCTTGTAGCGATCTTCCGGCGACGACTGCCGGCCCCGCCACCAGCGGTCGAGATACTTCTTCAGCGTCGGATT
>JASLZO010000019.1 GCA_030754805.1 Dehalococcoidia bacterium | reverse complement strand
CCGCTCGTTGGTTGTAGGATGTCGGAACGATGAAGGTCGGCGTACCCAAGGAAACGAGAGCAGGCGAAAGGCGCGTCGCGTTAGTGCCAGACCTGGTCCAGCGATACGCGAAGCTGGGTGGCGAAGTGATCGTGGAGCATGACGCCGGCAAGGCGTCGTTCTTCCTCGACGTGCACTATCGAGAGGCGGGAGCGACGATTGCAGCCGGGCCCGCCGAACTCTACGCGGACGCCGATTTCGTCCTGAAGGTCCAGCGACCGCAGGACGAGGAAATCGGATCGATCAAGAGCGGCACCGCGCTTGTCGCGCTGCTCCAACCACTTTCGAACATTGACCTGATCAAGCAGCTGGCGGACGGAGGCGTGACGTCCTTCAGCATGGACGCGATCCCGCGGATCGCCCGGGCCCAGAAGATGGATGCGCTGACGTCCCAGAGTTCGGTCGCGGGATACAAAGCGGCGTTGGTGGCGGCCGATGCCCTGGGGAAGCACCTGCCGCTGATGATGACGGCGGCCGGGACGATGCCTCCCGCGAAGGGCCTAGTCCTAGGGGCTGGGGTCGCGGGCCTGCAGGCGATTGCGACGGCGAGACGATTAGGCGCTGTCCTGGAAGCGTTCGACGTTCGCCCCGCGGTGAAGGAACAGGTCGAGAGCCTTGGTGCGACCTTCATAGAGGATGAGGTCGTGTCTGATGAAGCAGAAGACGCGGGTGGGTATGCAACGGAACTCTCCGAGGACCACCAGCGTCGGGAACAGGAGATGATCCATCGGCACGTCCGTGATGCAGATTTCGTAATCACGACCGCGTTGATACCCGGGCGACTCGCACCGCTTCTGGTAACCGAGGAGATGGTGGCTGACATGAAGCCGGGGTCGGTGATCATTGATCTCGCGGCGGAGACGGGCGGGAACTGCGCCATGACGACGCCGGGCGAATCCGTGCTCGTGGGGGACGGTGTCCTGATCCATGGGCCGTTGAACCTTCCGAGCGAAATGCCCATTCATGCGAGCCAGATGTACGCGCGGAACATCTTCAGCTTCTTCGAGCATCTGGTCCAAGACGGGGAACTCAAGCTGGATTTCGAGGACGCAATCACCAAGGACGCGTGCATCACGCACGAGGGCAAGATCGTGCAGGAAGCCACACTTGCGGCCGCAGACGCGGCCGCGGGCTAGGAGAGGCTGTGCTCGAAGTAACCCTCCTGGCCGCCTTCTACGTGTTCGTCCTGGCGAGCTTCGTGGGGTTCGAGGTGATTACCAAGGTCCCCCCGACACTCCATACGCCGCTGATGTCGGGAGCGAACGCGATCTCCGGGATCACACTGATCGGTGCGCTTCTGATTGCTGGACAGGCAGGCGGGACGGTGGGAACGGTGCTCGGATTCCTGGCGGTCGTGCTGGGCACGATCAACGTCGTTGGTGGCCTGATGGTGACGGACCGGATGCTTCAGATGTTCCGGCGACGGCCGGACGAACCGGACCAGCGGTAACTTGTGGAAAACCACGTGCTCGACTACCCGTTGATCATCACGACGACGTACCTCATATCGGCGGCACTACTGGTCGTCGGTTTGAAGCAGATGGGCTCGCCGGCAACTGCGCGGCGGGGCAATCTGCTCGCATCAGCCGGGTTGCTCTCGGCGGTGGCGATAACGCTCTTGGACCGAGCGATCCTGGACTTCCGGACGATCGCTGCCGGCATGGTTGTCGGAGCGGCGATCGGAGCGATGATCGCGCGCACTGTGAAGATGACCGCGATGCCGCAGATGGTCGCGATCTTCAATGGGCTCGGTGGTGGGGCGTCGGCCCTGATCGCCATCAGCGAGTTCCTGCGTTTCAGCAACGACCGATCGATCGACATGCCCTTGGAAACGTCGGTGACGATCATGGTGGGCACGTTGATTGGCCTTGTGACGCTGTCGGGGAGCTTCGTCGCGTTCGGTAAGCTACAGGAGATCGTGGCGACACGGGCGGTCACGTTCCCGCTTCAAAAGACGATCAGTGCGGCCCTGTTCATCGGAATCGTCGCCGCATCCGTTTTCCTGGTGGTCGAAGGACCCGAATTGGCGCCGTTCCTAGCACTGGTCGCCATGTGCCTGCTACTGGGGATCCTGCTGGTCGTGCCGATTGGCGGTGCGGATATGCCGGTCGTCATTTCGCTGTTGAACTCCTATTCCGGGTTAGCGGCTGCGGCGGCAGGTTTCGTGCTGAATAACACGATCCTAATCGTCGGCGGTGCACTGGTGGGCGCCGCGGGGCTCATCCTGACGCAGATCATGACGCGGGCGATGCATCGGTCGCTGCTAAACGTGGTGTTCGGCTCGTTCGGCGCGCAGGCATCGAGTAGTTCCGACGGCGGTGTCCGGAGTCGTGCAGACGTTCCCGATGGGAACCCCGAAGACGTCGCGATCATGCTCGCCTACGCGCAGTCCGTGATCGTTGTGCCCGGATATGGACTGGCAGTGGCGCAGGCGCAGCACCAGGTTCGCGAGCTGGCCAGCCTGCTGGAGGCGCGAGGCGTTAACGTCCGGTACGCGATCCACCCGGTCGCGGGGAGGATGCCCGGGCACATGAATGTGCTCCTGGCCGAGGCGGACGTGCCATATGACAAGCTGTTCGACCTGGACGACATCAACGATGACTTCGAGCGCACCGACGTCGTTGTTGTGATCGGCGCGAACGACGTCACGAACCCGGCTGCCCGCGATGCGGCCGATAGCCCGATCTTCGCTATGCCGATCCTGAACGTCGACCGTGCGCGACAGATCGTCGTGCTCAAGCGCAGTCTGAGCCCAGGGTTCGCGGGCATCGACAACGAACTCTTTTACCGGGAAAACACGACGATGTTGTTCGACGACGCAAAGGCGGGCGTCGGGAAGCTGATCGCGGCCGTTTCTGAGGTCTAACTCTCGTCGTTCTGGGGCCGGTTTGACGGATGGGGTTCGTTTCGGGCGGTTGGCGTGAGATTTGGAGGCTTCCGATGATCATCGACATGCACTGCCACGTGGTGCCGAAGGACTTCGACCCAGTTGATTCTCGGTCGAGTGCACGAGACTGGCCGGTGATGGAGCATTTCGAGCCTGGACGCGCACGGGTGATGATCGGCGACTCGAACTTCCGGACGGTGACTAGCCAGAATTGGGACTCGGACCGCCGTGTCGAAGACATGGCACGGGAAGGCGTCGACGCCCAGGTCATCTCCCCGATGCCGCAACTACTGTCGTACTGGTTCACGGCGCGAGATGGGTTGGAGATGAGCCGATATCTGAACGAGTTCATCGCTGAGATGGCGCATTCCTCGCCGGACAAGTTCCACGGATTGGGAATCGTACCGATGCAGGACCCGGAGAACGCCACAAAGGAGCTGACCGAGGTCAAGAAGCTCGGACTTCGCGGAGTGGAGATCGGGACGAACGTGGTGGGACTCTCGCTGGCGGAGGAACGGTTCCTTCCATTCTTCAAGGAAGCGGAGCGCCTTGACCTGTCGGTGTTCGTCCATGCGCTCCACCCGACGATGGTAGACCGTATCCAGGGGCCGGAAGTCGCCGTGAACGCTATCGGATTTCCGACCGAGACCGGGTTGACTATCGGGTCGATGATCGCCGCCGGTGTCTTTGAGGCGGTCCCAGAACTCCGGTTGGCGTTCAGTCATGGTGGGGGCACGTTCCCCGCCCTGCTGCCACGGATGCAGAACGCGTGGGCCCGAACGTGGAACGGAGAAGCACCGGGACCAGATACGCCAGCCACTCCGCTGCGGGAGCGCCTCCAGAAATCGCCGTATGAGTCAGCCCGAACGCTGTACTACGACACCCTAGTGTTCGATCATCGCGCGATCCGATACCTAGCTGACCTTATGGGCACCTCGCAGCTGGCGATCGGGACGGATTACCCGTTCGCGGAACGTGAACAGCCGGTGGGGAAGACGCTGGCGTCGATGGGGTTCTCGACGGACGAACTGGAGGACATGACGAGCCGGAACTGCCTTCGGTTCCTTGGGATATCTGGGGAAATCAACGCGTCCGACTGACCGGCTACCCCTCGGATAGCACCTCGAGCACCGACTTTCGTCCGGGTTCCCAGCCGAAGTCGGAGGCGCGTTTTCGCGAGATCACCATGCTCTTCTGGTAGATCCCGAGGGCTCCGAACAGCTCGATGAAGCGATCTGCCGATATCGGTTCGACCTTTCTCGGGATCCCCGCCGCGGTGGCGACCGCTCCGGCGAGATCGAGCACCGAAACCGGTGGCTCGGCGGGGGCATTGACCAGGGTGCCTGGCGTTGCCTCTTCGAGGGCAATCGAATACAAGTTGGCCAAGTCTTCCACGTGCACGGTAGAGACGCGTCGCGTGCCGCCGTCTTCAGGGTAGTAGCTGACGCCAAGCTCCAACGCGCGCTGGATGAGCGTCCGCATCCAGCCACGACGCGTGATGTCATCTCCGTAGACCCACACGGGCCTGATCACGGTGGTCCTTCCGCTAGGTGCTTGAAGGACGGAACTTTCGACTTCCGACTGTGCGGTGCCACGGCGATCGGTCGAGAGAGCGACGGACTCATCGACGACGGCGTCTTCCGTGTCGGTGTAGGCGCCAGTGCCGGTGGTCAGGATGAACGCGTCGTCTGGAGAACGGAGGGCATCGATGACCTGAGACGGCGAGATCGTGCCCTCGGCGGTTCTCGGGGCGATCCACATCGTGGCGTCGGAAGATCCAGCGGACGGAATGATAGAGTCGGGCGCCGTCAAGTCTCCTCTCACCGGAGTTATTCCCTGATCGTTCAGCGCTGCCGCGGCCTCGTCGGAGCGACAGAGGCCCACGACCTCGTTCTCATCGGTGATCAACTGCCTCGCGACCGTCCCGCCGATGAAACCGGTGGCGCCAATCACGAAGACGCGCATCAGCTATCGGCCCCGGAAGGAACGGGCGCCTGTTGGCGTGGCCCGGACGGGACGGCCGGAGCAAGCGTCGCGACGATGAGACTCGGGATGAGGAGGATGCCTGCCGTCGTGAGGGTCGAGATGATCAAGGCGCCGAGTGCGAGCGTCGACAGGATCATGGTCGGTTGCCCGTCGCGGAACCCAGAGAACTTCCGCCATGCTCCAACGATGTTTGTCAGATAGAAAAGCGCGGCGAAAACGATGGTCAGGACAAATGGCAAGGCACTCTGGTCGTCATAGAGATCGGGAACAACCGTCGTCCAATACCAGACCGTGGCCCCCGCGAGAGTAATCCAGCCTAAGCCGGCCGCGACTCCCGAGACGATGATGGCCCACATTGACTGATTCCGATTCAGTCAACGGCCCGTTGGCTCGGCTCGGTGGCCGATGTGCCGCCTTCATTGCCGCCAGTCACTACCAGGTCCTCTTCCGTAACCTCGTCATCAACGATGCTGAACGCCCGCACTACCGGCTTCTCCTTGTCCTCAAGAGAGACGATCAAATAGTAAGACTCCGACCAGGCGGCGAGGTTGCGATCGGTTTGGGATGGGTAGGCCTGCGTGTGCGTATGGGAGTGGTAGAAACCCCATAGGCCCCAACCTTGTTCCTCGGCTTCCTGATAGACCTTGAAAAACTCCTGTGGGTCCATGTTGTATCGGTACGGGCTGTGCTCCGTGTTAGTGACCCGCCGTAGCGCGACCACGGTGTCGTTCTCGCCCAGGAGGGCGCCACAGCACTCGTCAGGATCGTCCTCACGTGCGTGGGCAATCATCTCGTCGACGAAACGTTTTGCCACCTCGATCAAAAGAAACTCCGGCTATCTGGGTGAACGGGTTAGGGAACGACGGCGAGCACACGCTCGGTCGTGACGATGCCAATCGTGTGACCCGCCACACCACGGGCAGAAAGGGCCGCGTGCAGCCTTGGCTCGGCGTCCTCTGTGACCGCGATCAGGAGGCCGCCGGAGGTCTGTGCGTCCATGAGGATGGTGCGGCCCATCGCGGAGACATCAGCATCCCAGTCGACTTCATCCTCGACCCAGAGCCTGTTGCGACCAGTGCCACCGGGGATGAATCCGCGTTCGCCCATCTCCCAGGCGTCGGGGATGATCGGCACGTTTGGGAAGGTGATCCTGGCGCCGACGCCGCTGCCATCCAGCATCGACTTGAGATGGCCGAGGAGCCCGAACCCGGTGACGTCGGTGCAGGCATTCGCGCCCACCTCGATCATTGCCTCTGCAGCATCCCGGTTCAGCGTGGCCATCACTTCGACGATGTTCTTCAGCGCGGCGTCTCCCAACGCTCCGTTCTTGTGGGCGGTGGTGAGGATGCCGGCCCCGAGTGGCTTGGTCAGGACGAGTCGGTCCCCAGGCCTGGCGCCAACGTTGGCGACCTGGTGTCCAGGAGCAACGACGCCGGTGACGGAAAGTCCGTACTTGGGTTCCGGGTCGTCGATGGTGTGGCCGCCGACGATGATGACACCGGCCTCCTGCGCCTTCTCGGCGCCGCCGCGGAGGATCTGGCCTAGGATTTCCTTGTCGAGGTCGACGGGGAACCCGACGATGTTCAGGGCTATCAGGGGGTGTCCACCCATCGCGTAGACATCGCTCAGCGCGTTCGCGACTGCGACGGCGCCGAAGTCGTACGGGTCATCGACGACTGGCGGGAAGAAATCGACGGTCTGGATGAGCGCGGTGTCCTCGGAGATCTTGTAGACCGCCGCGTCATCACCGGTATTGATTCCAACCAAAAGGTTCGGGTCTGTGACCGGGGGGAGGTGGCGCAGGACCTGCGCCAGTTCGGCTGGGCCGAGTTTGGCGGCTCAACCGGCGCAGTGGGACAGGCTGGTCAGGCGGACCTCAGATGACGTTGCCAATCCTCTAATTCCTTTCCACGTGCCGGCCCGAACAACGAGTGGGCCAGGTTGCAAGTATAGCTAGCGGGGCAGGTGGCCAAGGTCATTCAACGAGGCTCCAGCCCAGGAGGGATCCGGGAAATCTCGCAGTGAACTCATCGACCGGGTCCCGCTAATCGACGAACACGCTCCACGATCGGAGGCAGGACTTTGATCAGCCGATCGACGTCCGACTCCTTGTTTTCTCGGCCCAGCGTCAGCCTCAGGCTGTTGCGGGCCATATCCTGCCGAAGACCGAGAGCGAGGAGTACGTGCGAAGGGTCGATAGATCCGGAGGTACAAGCGCTGCCACTGGACGCTGCGACGCCGGCGAAGTCTAGGTTCACGAGTAGAGACTCTGCCTCCACGCCAGCGAAGCTGAAGTTCACATTGTTTGGGAGGCGACCCTCCGCCCGAGGTCCGTTGAGTCGAGTTTTCGGGATGGCAGTGATCGCCTCGATGAGGCGGTCGCGCATCCTGAGGACCGAGTCGTCACCCTCGAGCGATTCAATCCGGGCTGATTCGGCGATCTCCAGTGCGAGCCCCGTACCCACGATCCCGGGCGTATTTTCCGTACCGGCGCGACGATTCCGCTCCTGACTGCCCCCCATCGCCTGCGCCGCGAAGGGTGCCCCGTGACGCGTGTACAGGACCCCAACCCCCTTGGGTCCGTTGAATTTGTGGGCGGACAGACTGAGCATGTCGACGCCCAGCGCATCGACATCGAGAGGAAGCCAGCCTGCCGCCTGGACGGCATCAGTGTGGAATACGATCGGGTGCCGGAATTCGGCAGCCTTCGCGCTGACCGACCGACTGATGTCCCCGAGGGGTTCTATCACTCCGATCTCGTTGTTCGCGTACATGACGGAGACTACCGTCGTGCGCTCGGTGATTGCCGCCGAGACCTGATCGGCCGAGACGAACCCGTCTCCGTCCGGCTTGAGGTAGGTAATTCGAAAACCGAGGTCCTCGAGCCATTCGCACGCATGAAGGACGGCGTGGTGTTCGATCGCGGTTGTGACGATGTGATCGCCATGATCGCGTAGAGCGAAGGCGGCGCTCCTGAGAGCGGTATTGTCGGACTCCGCCCCGCCGCTCGTAAAAACGACCTCGCTGTTCCTGGCATTCAGCCCGGGGGCGACCTCATCCCGCGGGGCGTCGACCGCGTGCGCGGCAGTCTGGGCGAAGGTGTAGATGCTGGACGGATTGCCGAACTGCTGTCCAAAAAAGGGCAGCATGGCCTCGATGACCCGAGACTCGACGGCCGTCGTGGCCGCGTGATCCATGTAGATGAGGCCGTCGCTCTTGTCCGTGGTCATCGTGCTCTCATTCATCCGGCAGGTGCTGTTCGTGGCAAGGACACTGTATCGAAGCGGCGTAGTGGGTATATCTGCCGGCGGTCGTCCTTTAGAATGCCCGCCATGAACATGAACCGCGTAAAGGAAACCACCGCATGGAAGTAGCACCCGGCGTCCACCGGATCGAGGGAGTGAACGGGAGTAACGCAGTTCTGCTCGCGGGAGAACAGATGGCGTTGGTCGATACGGGGATCGCCGGCAACGGCGATGCGATCGTTTCTTACATCAAAGAGATGGGACGCAGCCCGAGGGACCTAGAGTGGATCCTGGTCACCCACTTTCACTTCGATCATTCTGGGAGCGCGCGCGAGGTCAAAGAACTCACGGACGCGAAGGTTGTGGCGCACACCGCAGAGACCGAACCTGGCCCCGACGGAACGCGGATGCTGATCAAAGGGAACGAGGGCGAGCAACCGCCTTTCTGGTATCGATGGGTGAACGGTTGGGGTCGCGGTGCGAACAGGCGGGAACGGCAACAGGTCGAGTTTCACGAAACGGTCGTCGACCAGACCGTTGACGAGGGAGACGTGATCCCTGCGCTTGGCGGGATCCAGATCATTCACAGCCCGGGTCACACCCCGGGAAGCGTGTCTCCGCTCTTGAAGACCGAAACGGGATGCGTGCTCTTCCTGGGCGATTCGGTGCTGAACAACGTGAACCGGCTGAGCCGACCCTTGATGTGGGATCGATCAAAGCGACGGGAACTCGATTCGTCGCTGCGGGCATTGCGGGAACTCGAAGCCGACGTTGCCATGTTTGGGCACGGCCCACCGCTGACGGAAGAGGTGATGAACGCGGTTCGCGGCCTCACGGACCGGCCATATGATCTTCCGACCTGGCGCATCGCGCTGAAGAACTACCAGACGCTCAGGCGGTGGCGAAAGCGCGTGCAGCAGCCCGGCCACTGGGAGGGCGGGGCTGCGCCGACCCCCGAGCAAGAAGCTTAGCCAGCGCCCTTTCGGAGTCGCGCTTCCAACTCCGTCAATACCTCGTCCTTTAGAGAGCTGCCGTTCTCCTCTGTTGGGAAGCTGCCTTCCCGAACGGACTCGGAGTAGGTGGTGACCGCCGAGCGCATGTCGTCCGCAAGGTGTGCGAACTGCTTCGCATGCCTGGGGACGAAGTCGGTATACAGGCCCAGCATGTCGCTGACGACCTGGACCTGCGAGTCGCAGTCAGGACCGGCCCCGATGCCGATGGTTGGAATCGTTAGCCGCTCCGTAATCAGCTTCGCCAGTTCTGACGGGACGAGTTCGAGAACGACCGCGAACGCTCCAGCATCCTCCACGGCATGCGCGTCTCGAACGAGTTTCTCCGCCGCGTCGATGCTTCGGCCCTGAACGCGTTGCCCGATCTGGTACGCAGATTGTGGGGTGAACCCGATGTGGCCCATGACCGGAATGCCCCGGTCCACGAGGGCCTTGATCGTTTCGGCCATGATCTCGCCGCCCTCGAGCTTCACGGCCTGAGCACCTGCTTCGCGGAGGAAGCGGGCGGCGTTTTCGAGGGCGGTGACCGTGCCGGTCTGGTAGCTCATGAATGGCATGTCGCCGACAACCAACGCGCGCCTGGCGCCGCGGACGACCGCCGCCGTATGGTGGATCATGACGTCCATCGTGACGAACACGGTCGAGTCGTAGCCGAGGACGACGTTGCCGAGACTGTCCCCGACGAGGATCAGGGGGACGCCCGCCTCGTCGACGACCTTCGCCGTCGGGTAGTCATAGGCGGTAAGCATCGGGAAGCGTTCGCCACGCTTCTTAAAACCGAGGATTTCTTGGAGGGTGACCCGCATGGTGGTGCCCCGTTGAGAGCGAGTTCAGCGCCTTAGTAGTAGGAGTTCGGCTCGATTTTGTCGGACGTCGAAACGATGCGGTTCTTGCCGTCGACGCGGACGACTTTCGGCTTGATGTCGCAGGCTTCCTGCTCATCGGTGACTTGAACGTAATGCATGATGATGACGAGGTCGCGATCTCTGACCAATAAACCGGCCGCGCCGTTCACACAGACGTCGCCGGAGCCTCGCTCGCCGGCGATGGCGTAGGTTTCCAGCCTGGCACCATTGGTGATGTCCAGCAGATGGACCATCTCGTACGGAAGGATGCCGGAGGCATCCATGAGATCGGCGTCGATCGTGATTGAACCCTCATAGTCCACGTTCGCCTCGGTCACCGTGGCGCGATGGACCTTCCCTGCGAGCATCGTCCGAATCATCGCTCAGCGTCTCCTCCGGCCTTGGGCTCGGCCGCCTCACCCTCGAGCAGGGCGAGAATCCCGGCGGCATCGTCCTCAGATATCCGTCCCTTTTCCCTCGCCAATCTCAGCGTACGCCGGGTCATCGCCTGATGGACAGCGACTAACTCCTCAGGCTGTCGCTCCAACGCCGAAAGATTCTCCTCCACCGTCCCAACATCGCCCCTCGCCACAGGCCCGGTCAGAGCTGCCGGCAACCCCTGGCGTTCCAGGTTCCTGACGGTCCCGCGAACCAGCGGCAGCAACGCTCGCAAGCCGCTGGACCGGTCCAGACCGAACTCCCCCCACAGACCAGCTGCGTCTGCGATGAGCGTGACCAGGTGGTTTGACGCCATCACAGCCGAGACATGATACAGGGCCCGCGCTTCTGACTGCAGATCGATGGCTTCGCAGTTGAGGTTGGCCGCCATCTGGTGGAGTCTCGTCCGCAGGGCCGGGTCCGGCGCCTCGATGCCGAACGACGACCCGGGGAGCGTAGATGGCACCTCATCAGAGCTAGCGCCTGCACCCGCGAAGGTCTGAAGGGGATGAAACGCGCCGGTAACAGCACCCGCTTCCAGCGCCGGAGCCAGCGCTTCGAGGCGCGTCGCGCCGGAGCAGTGAACGACCGTGTTGGCGAGGCGCCATCGCACGCTGGCGGCGACTTCTCGGATCGCATCATCTGGGACGGTGAGAAATACCAGGTCACAAGCGTCCGCGACTTTGGTTGGGTCCGAGACAGCCTCGCAACCAGGGATCGCCTCTGCCAACGTGTCGGCGGAGTCACGGGTTCGACTCGCGACCTTCGAAACGCGGTACCCACTTCGGGAAAGCGCGATTCCGAGGACGGTGCCAACGGTCCCGGCGCCGATGAACCCGATAGGGCCGATGTTGTCGACGGCGCTCGCCATGGGGTCAGAGTTCCGATATTGACGGGATGCCAGCGAGGCCCGTCGCGTTCGTGATGCCGTTGAGGACCGCTCGCTCGACGGTCCAAGCGGCGGCGGCACCGACCGCGGAGAGGTTTAACGTTTCGTCCGGAGCTGCCTCCGCCGAGGCAGTCGAGACGACGAAGAGTGTGTCTCCATCCCCCATCCCGTACGAGGGTCGGACGGTCCTGGCGATGCCGCTGTGGGCCATGATCGCGATGCGGTTGGCCTGCTCTACCGATAGCGGGGCATCCGTTGCGACGATTCCGATTGTGGTGTTCGTCTGTTCGACCGGCTGGGCTGCGGTGAATCCGGGGACATTTCGCGGGTCGCTCTCTCGCCAAAGGATCTCGCGAGAATCTTCGAACCCGACCCCATCCCGAGAGCGTGGAGCGGCGAGGACGCGAGCGGATTCCGGGTCGACGATATCGCCAAACGCGTTGACAATCATGAGCGCGGCCATCGAGTACCCGCCTGGGAGTCCCCGTGCAGCCGAACCGGTACCGCCTTTCAGCGAACCTTTGGCCCCCAGGGCTTTCGCGACCGTCGCTCCCGTGCCGCCCCCGACG
The DNA here is from genome assembly GCA_030754805.1 of Dehalococcoidia bacterium. Lineage (GTDB taxonomy): Bacteria > Chloroflexota > Dehalococcoidia > UBA6926 > UBA6926 > JASLZO01. Next base: position 353 of record JASLZO010000019.1, on the reverse strand, counting down.
CTTCCTTGAAGGACGGGCTGCGTAGAAGCGGAAACGGCCGCTGAGTGGCCCTCGTCGGGCCCCGGACGGACGTCGGAGCGTCCGATCGGGAGGTCAAAGATGATGGCGGCGGGAACGATGGGGACGACCCCCGAACGGACCGGGAATCCAACGCCCGCGTTTTCCAGGAACCTCATGACTCCGTCAGCGGCGGCAAGGCCGAATGCGCTGCCCCCACCGAGGACGATTGCGTGGATCCGCTCCACGAGTGTCCCTGGCCGCAGGAGGTCAGTCTCCCGCGTACCCGGAGCAGCACCCCGCACCTCGACCCCGGCGACGGCCCCGAAGTCCGGCATCAACACCACTGTGCAACC
>JASLZO010000199.1 GCA_030754805.1 Dehalococcoidia bacterium | reverse complement strand
TAACACCGTTGGTGAGGTATCCGACACCAACTCGGCCTCGAACTCGACTCCGCGTCTGGCGGCGATCTGTGTAGCCGCGTCCACGATGTCCTCGGTGGTCAGGCGTTGCCTGTCGCTATCAACGTCCCGCACGTCAAGGAAGAACTCCACTTGCCCAGGTATGGTCGTGATGCTGTTCGGATAGTTATCGATCCGTCCAACCGTGGCAACGGTCGCCCGGCGGCGTTTCTCGTTGGCGATGGACTCAGCGGCAATCACCACTTCGGCCGCTGCCGCGAGCGCGTCCTTCCGGTAATCCATTGGTGTGCCGCCTGAATGGTCCGCTCTGCCCCGCATGGTCAGCCGAATGCGTGTATTTCCCGCGATCGCATCCACCAGCCCCACGGGCATCCCCTGTGCCTCGAGAACGACTGATTGCTCGATATGAAGCTCGAGGAATACGTCGATCTCCTCGCGACGCCACCGGCAGGACGCCAGCGCGTTCGGGTCCATTCCCAGGTCGCGCATCGCGTCCGCAAGCGTGGTTCCGCCCGCATCATGGAGACGGTCAAGGTCGCCCGGTTCGAGCACCCCGCTCACCGCCCGGCTGCCCAGGCACGGCTCGCCGAAACGCGCGCCCTCTTCGCTCGCAAAGGCCACCACCCAGATCGGTCGCTCCGTCTTGATATCGGATTCGTTCAGCATTCTGATGACTTCCATCGCCCCGACCACACCCACCGCCCCGTCGAACCGGCCACCGTGGGGAACCGAATCGAGGTGCGAACCGATGCCAATGGCTGGCAGGTCATTGTTCTTCCCAGCCCGAACGCCGATCGTGTTCCCAAAGGAGTCGGTCCGGACTTCGAGATCCACGTCACCCATCCATTCACGGATAACGCGGTGAGCCTCTCGCTCCTCGCGGGAAAACGGGAGCCGGGAAACACCCGTACCGTTCGGGTCCGCGCCGATCGCACCCAGGCGCTCGAGGTCCGCCACGAGCCGCGTCGCCTCGGGTTGCAATCCCGACGTGTCTTCGTTACCGATCGACTCCTCGTCTAAAGCGTCGGATTCAGTCTTCGCCTGTGCAGCTTGCTCGGATTGAGTCATTTCCACTCCTACCCTTCACGACACCCGTCGCGACCGCAAGTCTTCCCCTAGGTTTGCCCCCTCAAGCGACGAACGTCAGTTCCTGCCCGCGCCGCTCCCAGATGCAGGCTCCGTCAACGGGTGTCCTTCCTTACACATGGGGCAGGTGGCGCTCGCGTGTCGATGCCCGGCGAACGAAACGAGGCCCTGAACCCTTTCCGCCCGTCCATCATCGATAAGCGCGAACACGCCGTCTAACGACGCTCCAGCCTGTCCGACATGGGCGCGTGCCAGTGAAACATCCCGTGTCGAGAACGCCTCACCCACTAGGGCCGCCTTGGTGCCCCGATACAAGGGCCGCGATGCTCGCACGATGCCCTCTTCGTCAGATAGGGAGATGATCGGTTTCCCGAGTTCGACCCCAACACGAAACGCCACCAGGATCCCTGGCAACGGTGTCCACCCGTGCATCGCCAGAATCACGTCAGGGGTGTCCGCGCGAGCGATTTCGGCCAACTCATGGGCCAACGCTTCAGTCGCTACCGGATCCGAGAGTGGGTCGAGGGAGCCCAATTCGGCATCCGTGTGTTCATCGCCATCCCGAAAATGCCCGCGCTGCACCGCGCCGAGGCGTTCGAGCGTCGTCCAGATCGTTTCTTGATTCATCGGCATCTTCGTTCCGGGGGCGGTCAGAGGTCCAACGTACGGCGCGTGAAGAGCGCGTGGAGTTGCAGTCCCTCCGCAGCCAGGTTTTGCTCGGCGCCCTCCTCGCGGTCGACCACGCACAGCACATCGGTCACCGAAACCTTTTCAGCCCGGAGGACGGCGGCCGAATCGATCGCGGCGCCACCGGTCGTCAATACGTCCTCGACCAGCAGGACTCGCTCGGCCGGGTAAAGCTCGCCTTCGACCCGGTTCCCTGTTGCGTAACCCTTCTGTCCTTTTTTCACGATCACGAAGGGGGTGCCGATCTCGAGCGAGATGGCGGTTACCAGTGGCACCGCTCCCAACTCTGGTCCGGCGATCCGGTCCACGTTGTCCGGGGTCATCTCGGCGAGGGCTGTCGCGATCCGTCGGAGGATGCTGGGTTTCGTCTCGAACAGGTACTTGTCGAAGTAGTAGTTGCTCGTCCGGCCCGATCTCAGGACGAAACTGCCGCGGAGATACGCCGCGTGCACGAGGTCCTGCCCAAGCTCTTCGAGCCATCGGTCGTTCTCGAGTTTCACGATGGATCCGGAGGGGTTCAATATGCTCCTCCGAGAGTCCACTTTGACCGCCGAGACCCGAGTTGGTGCCATCTGATTCGTCGCTCGATCACGATGCCAATCGTACTACAGCCGCGCTTCGAAGACGCTCTGCGCTGATAGAGTCTCGGTGGTCGAGACGGGCCGGAGAAACACATGATCATCGACATCCACAACCATTTCGCGGTACCCGAGTACATCAACCTGCTGCTCGGCCGCACCAGGTTTCCAAGCATGGAGCGCCAAGGTGACGGCTACCTCATCCACGTCAGTCCGATGGACACCTACGTCCTTCCTGATGGGATGTTCCGCCTCGACACTCGGCTGGAGGAGATGGAACGGTCGAGCGTCGACCGTCACGTCATGAGCATCATCGTCCCCGCGGGCGAGGTGGCGGCCGACCGGAGCCTGAATATCGAACTCGCGAAGGCCGCGAATGAGGGCCTCGCCCGCATCCAGCGTGACGAACCCGGTCGTTTCACGACGATGGCAACACTCCCGCTGCTCGACGGTGACGAGTCGGTGAAAGAACTCGACCGAGCCGTCAACGAACTCGGTCTCCGATCCGTGATGATCACCTCCAACGTCGCCGGGAAGGCGCTCGACTCCGAAGACCTGTGGCCCGTCTACGCCCGCGCCGAACAGCTCGGCGTGCCGGTCATGATCCACCCGAGTTGGCCGGTCATGGCCGAACACCTCGAGGGGTGGACGATGCCGGTGAACCTCGGCTTCCTCTTCGACTCCACTGCGGCGATGATGCGGATCATCCTTAGCGGGGTGATGGAGCGCTTCCCGGACCTCACGTTCATCCTCTGCCACCTGGGGAGCACG
>JASLZO010000198.1 GCA_030754805.1 Dehalococcoidia bacterium | reverse complement strand
TCCTCGGTCTGGCAGGGAACTCGGATCGTCTTCCCGGTAATCGGAGGGTTCCTCTACGCCCTGGTCGGGCTCACCGGAAGCTTCGTCGTGGTCACGGCCGCATTCGCACTGTCGGTGGTACTAATTCTGTTGGTCCGAACGACGCCAACCATCGCATCGACTCAGCCGTTCTTTCGCCAGATGAGTTCCGGACTCGCTTTCATCGCGAAGAACAGCCTCTTCTCGAGCATGATCGGTCTGACGTTCTTCAACAGTTTCTTTGGGATGGCCTACATCTACTTGCTGCCGATATTCACGAAGGACTTCCTTGGCATCGGCCCCATCGGTCTGGGGGTCCTGTTCGGCGGGTCCGCCGTGGGAGCATTGTTCGGAACGCTGGGCATCGCCGCATTCGGTCGCGACCGGCACCGAAATTTCCTTCTGCTCGGCGGCGCTCTGTTGTTCGGTATCACGCTCATCGTCTTCGCCAACCTGCACCAACTGTCGTTCGCTCTGCCCGGGATGAGCGTCGCAGCCACTACGTTCGCGCTGGCCATCGGCGTACTCGCTATCTCCGGCATGGCGAACTCCGCCTACATGATCACAATCCAGACCGTGCTGCAGGCGGCGGTCCCAGACGAACTCCGTGGTCGGGTGATGGGCGTCCACGGGCTGACCTGGAGCCTCATGCCCCTTGGTGGCTGGCAGAGTTCCTGGATCGCCGGGTTCTTCGGTGCTCCGGTCGCGCTGACCGTTGGTGGTGTAGCGGTGATCTTCTACGCAACCGGGATCGCGACCCGGCCCGGGTTCCGTCGAAGGGTCGTCGAGGCGACCCTCGAGCGCGACTGACTTGGTGAGCACGACAACGGAGCCAGACCGAGATCCGGTCGAAGAAAAACCGCGGCGCAGTGTCTCGGGCGTACTCGGCGCGTTCGGCTACCGCAACTTCCGCGTCTACTGGATCAGCGCCTTCACCTTCGTTCTTGGCTGGCAGATTCTTCGGGTCGTCTTCGCGTGGGTCGCGTACGACCTGACCGGGTCCGCGTTTTACCTCGGCCTGCTGGGTCTCGTCCAGACAATCGGGACGGTCAGCGTCGTCCTGCTCGGCGGCGTCGCAGCAGACCGCGTGAATCGGCGCATGTTGCTGTTCTTCACGCAGGGATCGATGGCGCTCACGGTCTTCACGATGCTCGCGCTCTCACAGGCAGGCATGCTCGAAGCCTGGCACCTGCTCGCCGCCTCCGGGGTCATCGGGGTCACCCAGGGGATCGACCAACCCACCCGAACCGCGATCATCCCCGCGTTGATCGATGACCGACGTCTGCTGATGAACGCCCTGGCGCTCGGGTCCTCGGTTTGGCAGGGCACCCGGATCTTCGGCCCTGCCCTCGGCGGAATCCTTCTCGACCAGTTCGGAGCCACGACGACCTTCGCTGCCGTCACCGTCGCGCTGGTCGGAGGCACGATGCTCCTTGGCCTCCTCCGGATTCCTACGGTCATGGAGCGAGACCGGGGTTCCGTAATCGGCGAATTGTTCGAAGGACTCACCTTCATCCGGCGTGAGCAGTTGTTCCGCAGCCTGATCTTGTTGACGTTCGTCGATAGTTTCTTCGGAACGGCCTACATCTATTTGATGCCGGTATTCGCAGTTGACGTTTTCGAGGTGGGTGCGGGCGCGATGGGCGTCATGTTCGGCGCGTCAGCGCTGGGAGCACTGCTAGGGACCCTGAGCGCGGCATTCCTCGTGCATGGAAGGTGGCCTGTACACCTGTTGCTGGGCGGGGCGATCGGCTTCGGTGGTCTCGTGATCGCCTTCGGGGCCTCCAATATCCTCTGGCTTTCCCTCAGTTTCCTCTTCCTATCCGGTGCCTGCAACTCCCTTTCGATGATCACCAACCAAACGCTGCTCCAGGCGGCGGTGCCGGAGGAGTTGCGCGGCCGCGTCATGGGAGTCTTCAGTCTCACCTTCGGCCTCATACCGGCTGGTGGTTTCCAGGCTGGGTACCTGGCCGACACGTTCAACGCCCAGGTCGCCGTCATCATCGGCGGGATAATCGTCGTTGGATTCGTTTCGATCCTGTTGCTCCAGGGAAGCCTCCGGAATCGGATTCGCGACGCCTCGACAATCGTGTCCGAAACCGAACCCGAGCCCGCGCCGACGCGCTGAGAGAGGACTGCCACTTTGACGACTCCACGCGAGCGAGCACTCTCGCACCTCCGTGTACTGGACCTCGGCGGCGGCGCGTCCGAGCTGGCTACCCGATTGATGGGCGACATGGGTGCCGATGTCATCCTGGTCGAGCCGCCCGGCGGTGTGCGATCACGGGCCGATGGTCCCTTTCAGGGCGACAAACCGAATCCCGACAGAAGCCTCAAGTTCATCGCGAACAACGCGAACAAGCGAAGCGTCGTCCTGGACCTCTCCTCTCCAGAAGACCGCGATATCGTACGCGACCTAGTGGCCCGATCCGACGTCCTGGTGGAGTCCTTCACGCCGTCATACCTTCCGTCCATAGGCCTGGGTTTCGAAGACCTGACGACGATCAACCCCGGGCTCGTCTACGCCTCCCTATCTCCCTTCGGGCAGGATGGCCCGTACAGAGACTTCGCCGCGACCGAGTTGACGATCCAGTCGCTTGCCGGCGACGGCTGGGTCTACGGGGACGACGAGCGTGAACCTTGCCTGATTCCGGGAGATGCGACCGAACGCGTAGGCTCGATGCACCTGGTGCTCGGAACCCTGTTCGCCCTACGCTCCCGCCGGTGGTCGGGCCGCGGCCAGCACGTGGATGTGTCTCGACACGACGTCGGTGTCTGGCAACTCGTCAGCGGCTCGCTCTCGAGGATCAGCCTCCGGAACGAGGTCTATCGGCGCCCGGGCAAGGCTTCGACCGGAGTCGGGAGCATCTATCGGTGCGCCGACGGTATCGTCCAGTTCTTCCCCGCCACCCCGCAGCAGTTCCGAAACATGGTCACAAAGTGGATGCAGGACAAGACCTTCGATGACCCTGTCTGGGACGACCCAGACTTCCGTCGCGACAACTGGGACGTCGTAGACGCCCACGTCACCGCATACCTCGCCGACAAGCGCGTGGCCGACGTGGAGCAGCAGGTCTTCGAGGCCGACTTCCCGATGGCACCTATGAGCACGATGGCGGAGTTCGTCAACCATCCGCACACCGTCGCCCGCGGTTTCATC
>JASLZO010000197.1 GCA_030754805.1 Dehalococcoidia bacterium | reverse complement strand
GCGGCCCAGGCATATCCTTGGACCAGAGGGAGCGGATCTTCGAAAAATTCGTCAGGCTACCGCGCTGGGACGGCCCGTCACCCCCCGGCACCGGACTCGGGCTCACCCTGTGTAAGACCCTCGTCGAGGCCCACGGCGGTCGCATCTGGGTCGAGCCCCGTCGAGGCGGCGGGTCCCGCTTCGTATTCACACTCCCAGTGTCGGAGTCGGATCGTCTGGAACAGACGCCCCCGGCTTGACGGATTTTGAGATGAAGCAGAGGCCGCACATTCTCGTCGTCGACGACGAGCCAGAGACGCTCAAGTACGTTGGGGCCAACCTTCGAGTTCGCGGATATGACGTCACGACCGCCGGCGACGGGACCGAGGCGCTGAAGCTCGTGTCCGAACACGTCCTGGACCTGATCCTGCTGGACCTGATGATGCCGGGGCCGGACGGCTTTCAGGTCTGCGATACGGTTCGGCGGGAGTCCAATGTGCCCATCGTCGTCCTGAGCGCTCGGGGCCGGGAGCAGGACAAGGTTCGCGCCTTGGACCTCGGTGCCGACGACTACATGACCAAGCCCTTCGGCGTCGACGAGCTGATGGCGCGGGTCCGGGCGGCGTTGAGGCGCGCGGGTGGATCGGAACGTGCAGGGACGGTCCGACCCTATGCGTTCGGCGGCCTGAGGATGGACTTCGCCCAACGACAAGTGACCATGGACGGAGTGCAGGTCAAGTTGACTCCTATCGAATACAGGCTCTTGTCCCAGTTGGCCCGCAACGCAGGGAGGGTGATAGCCCACCAGTCTTTATTACAGGCGGTCTGGGGGCCTGAGTACGGGAACGAGCACGACTATCTTTGGGCCTACGTACGTCGGCTACGACGCAAACTCGGCGACGACTCGGAGAACCCCCGCTACATCACGACGGAATCCGGAGTCGGCTACGGGATGCCCTTGCCGGAACACATCAACGGCTGACTCCACCAGTCATAACTTTCCCGCATGCATACCTCTCTGGTTGAATGTGCGAGCCAGAATTCCTCGAAATCCGGTGTAGATTCATGGGGCGCCACCTGACTCTCGCGAGTGGTGTTTGATCCTGAGACCTCTACGCTGAACCGCCGGGCACGATTTGGGAAGATCAAGACCGGATGAACTCCGCGGCTTTGCGCAATTCGGCTCCTAGAGCGTTCCCCGACCGCAGCGAAGCCAAGTGCTTCTCCGCCCGTTCTCGTCGCCCCCGGAGGTCAAGAGTCTTCTGCCGGGCGAAGGATTTCAGTCGTCCGCCGGAGGGCTGGCGAACGCCACGCCCCTTTGGCCCAGTTCATGCCCGAACATCACCCCTCGCGCGATCCAAGCGAGGACACGCGCTGGCAAGGTCTCTCGTATCGCTTCGTCCGCTGAACCTTGATCTAAAAGGACGACGAGCGATGCAAAGCCATGCGCTATCTCTTCGTCCTCCAGCGACCTTTCGCCCAGGGCCTGCCAAGCCTGCTTGCCGGCTTCGCCATACAGATCGGCATGATCCTGCTGGAATATCTGTGCGACCATCTGGCACGCTTCGAGAAGATTCCTGTCGTAGAGATTCGGTTGTTCCGCCGACACTGCACACTACCTTCCGATTGTTGCTGCTTCGCGAGAGCCACCGCCCACATGGAGGCGGTATTCAAACACAGCGACGGACCCGCATGGATTAGCGGCTGCATCAGGTTCCCTCACAGATCATAAGCGCAGAAGAGGTCTCGGTTGGGGGTTGTTGACGGACGAAACCCAGCGGCACTGAGGAGGTCTTCCCATGATTCATCTTGACGCCCTTCTCATTCGACGCGCGGAGATCTCGTTCGGCACGTCGGCGCTGGCTCGACCCGAGTCGAGGCTACCCATCAGTTCCGATTCCCCCGCCCAACGGTAGTCAAGTATTGCTATGGCTTTCACCGAGATGGTGGAGTTCGGCTGCTCGGCCGCTCCAGTCAGTCGCATCGGAGTCGAAAAGAAGGTCCCCGTACCGGTGGACGCCATCTGCAGCGGCCCCAGACGGCCGTCTGTCACACTGCCCAGGGTTGGATCAGGAGGAACGGTCATGTCTAACGAGGAAGCGGAACTCGCACGGCTTCACGGCGAGTGGTTCGAGGCTGAACGGGTGCGCCGCACTCTCTTGGACGAATTCGTATCGGTCGGTTGGGTCGATCCGGGCCTGCCAATCCCCGACCCGCCACGCATCCTGGATGACGAGGGCATCGAGCAGCTCCAAGAATCCGAACGGAGGACCACGCGGGCACGGGAACGGTACAACGATGCCTTGAAGCTACAGTTGGGCGATGAATAGCCTCTCGTCAGTTCCGCGCGTCCGCGTTGACCGTCGGTTCGTAACGTCTTCGAAAATCAGCAAGAGCGAGCATCGCCGGGACTTGCACCCACTTGGTCCTGCGTTGACCAATCCGTCTTGGCGGAGCGTGATCACGTGAACGATGGAGACCAAACGGAAGACGGCCGGATCCCGCTTCGATTTGGCGCAAACCATTGCCTGGCCAATCCCTCCGGAGGCGGCTCTCGGTCTATTCCCGTTTGGTGTCTCACCCAACTCCGTGGTGAGAGCGCGAGACGATGCCGCACCGAGAACAATTTCAGGCGATATTCAGGGCGGAGGCGCGTCCAGTCGCCGGGGCAACACTAGGCTCGCTAGCGGACGGCTTGAGACAGCGGATCGTCAATACCGTGGGGCGGCTCACGCATCTGAGGTCATGGTTGAGAGCGGCGAATGGAGTCAGAAGCAATGGCATCTGCGCACCAACCCGAGGCTGTCTTCGTTATCGATGGCGATCAACGAATCACCGAATGGAGCAGCGCAGCAACCACGGCAACCGGCATCTCGCCAGATGTCGCGCTCGGCGCGCCGTGCTACGAGATAGTGCAGGGTCGCGACTCCTTCGGCCGCGAAGTCTGCCGGCGCAACTGTCGGGAGTTCAAGGCGTTGCTGGATGGGCAGGCGACTTCGATCTGCACGATGGTGGCCCATTGGCCGGGGCGGCCGAACCGGAGGTTCACCACGACTCTGACCGCGCTACCTCTGCCTTCCGGGGGAGCACTCGCAACACTGGTCGAGCGCGGTTCCGATGTCCGGACGGTGGCGCATGACACCCTCTCGAGTCGTGGCACGGGGCCGCCACCGATTGGCGCCGTCGCTACAGTCGACGACCTCGCGAAAGTAACAGTTCTCTCGTCAATCC
>JASLZO010000196.1 GCA_030754805.1 Dehalococcoidia bacterium | reverse complement strand
AATGGATCGATGTCACTCATCGACAACCCCGGTGCGATCGCCCTCGTCGGTGGTGACGAGTTCGGGTCCCGATGCGAGTCGATGGACCGCGAATTGCTCGGACTGCGACCCTCGGCACTCCCGGCGGTAGCTGTGGTCCCGACGGCGGCAGCCGGGCAACGCCCTGAGCTGACAGCAACGAACGGCACAAGATATTTCGAGTCTCTCGGTGCGGAGGCGCGAGGCGTGATGGCGATCGATGAAGAGTCCGGCAACGACGAAGATGTGCTCCGGCCGCTGACTTCCTCGGGTCTGATTTATTTCGCGGGTGGCAGCCCGTCCCATCTTCTCCACGTACTGCGGTCGACGAAACTTTGGAAAATTGTCCGTTCCGAATGGGCGGCCGGGGCGGCGCTAGCCGGTTCGAGCGCCGGTGCGATGGCCCTGGGCGGTTGGATGTTCGCGCCCGGCGACCCGCCGTTGTGGGTCCAGACGATCGGCGCGGTGGCCAACGTCGGTGTCCTGCCTCATTACGAACGCTGGGGCAACGAGCGCCGAGATAGAGCTGTAGCCACCAGGCCGTCTGGAATCACTCTTCTGGGTGTTCCGGGAGCCGGTGGAGTCGTCTTCGAGCGCGGCGCCGCCGAGGGCCGCGTGATTGGGGATCTTGCCGTGACCGTCATCGATCCCTCTGGAAAGGCGAATATGGTCGAATCAGGGAAGCGCTTCCCGGTCGCTTCACTGCGTCGTTGAGCTGATCGAGCACGAAAACAGGTTGACACGACGGTGCCAAATATGCCTGATTCGGTATACTGAGCGGGATTTCTATATCCCCCATGATAAAAACTCTAACGAGTGATTCGACACACGGCGGCGGACCCTGCGGCGGCGACAAGGAGACCGAATGACGACGATTGATCGAGCCGAGAGCAACAAGGAACTGAAGGACGTTGCCGGCCAGGATTACAAGTACGGGTTCGTCACCGAGATCGACAACGAAACGGCCCCGCGCGGCCTCTCCGAAGACACGGTTCGGTGGATCTCCGCCCGGAAGAACGAGCCCGAGTTCATGCTCGAGTGGAGGCTGAAGGCTTTCCGACACTGGGAGACCTTGCGTGAAAAGGATCAAATCCCGGATTGGGCCAACATCAAGCACGAGCCCATCGACTTTCAGGACATCATCTATTACTCAGCGCCGAAGCCGAAGAAACAACTCGCGAGTATGGACGAGGTCGACCCCGAACTGCTGCGGACGTTCGAGAAGCTCGGAATCCCGCTCGCGGAGCAACAACGCCTGGCGGGAGTTGCGGTCGACGCAATCTTCGATAGCGTTTCGGTCGCCACCACCTTCAAGGAAGAACTTGCCAAACACGGAGTCATCTTTTGTTCGTTCTCCGAGGCGGTGCAGAACCACCCGGAACTCATCAAGAAATACCTCGGTTCGGTGGTGCCCTATTCGGACAACTTCTACGCGGCCCTGAATGCGGCAGTGTTCTCCGACGGCTCTTTCTGCTACGTGCCGCCGGGCGTGCGGTGCCCCATGGAACTCACCACGTACTTTCGGATCAACACCGAAGGAACAGGTCAGTTCGAGCGCACGCTGATCATCGCCGACAAAGGTTCGTACGTGAGCTATCTCGAGGGTTGCAGCGCACCGATGCGCGACACGAACCAACTGCACGCTGCCGTGGTGGAGCTGGTTGCCCTCGATGACGCAGAGATCAAATACTCGACGATTCAGAACTGGTACCCGGGCGACGAGGACGGCAAGGGCGGGATCTACAACTTCGTCACCAAGCGTGGAAAGTGCCTGGGGACGAGTTCGAAGATCTCGTGGACGCAGGTGGAGACCGGCTCGGCGATCACCTGGAAGTACCCAGGGGTAATCCTCCAGGGCGACAACTCGATCGGTGAGTTCTACTCGGTCGCGCTGACGAAGGGATGGCAGCAGGCGGACACCGGGACAAAGATGGTCCACCTTGGCAAGAACACGCGGAGCACGGTGATCGCCAAAGGCATATCAGCCGGGCATGGGCAGAACACCTATCGCGGACTCATCCAGGTCATGCCGAAGGCGGAGAACGCATGGAACTTCACCCAATGCGACTCGCTGTTGATCGGCGACAAGTGTGGGGCACATACGACCCCCTATGTCGAGGTTCGGAATAAGTCTGCTCACCTCGAGCATGAAGCCTTCACGTCGAAGGTCAGTGAAGACCAGCTCTTCTATTGCGAGTCGCGGGGCATCTCGATGGAACATGCCCATCAGATGATCATCAACGGCTTCTGCGAGAAGGTGTTCAAGCAGCTTCCGTTCGAGTTCGCGATCGAGGCGACCAGGCTTCTGGAGCTGAACCTGGAAGGCGCCGTTGGGTGATCACGGCCCCCGTTTTCGAGAGCTAATCGTTCAACATTCCAACCACTGATTCCTTGGGACGAAGACCAGATGGTTCAAAGTAAATCCAGCCAAACCAAGAAGTACATCGACGCCCAGCGCAATCTGGAGTCGAACGGGTACGGGCAGGACCCCGAGTGGCTCCGGTCGATACGCGGATCTGCTCTATCCCGATTTTCTGAACTTGGCTTCCCGACGAAGCGGCGCGGAAACGAGGAGTGGAAGTACACGAACGTGCGGCCCATCGTCCGGCTCCCGTTCGCACCAACGATCGAATCGGGTGACGACGACCCAGTGTCGGCGGATCAACTCGATCGATTGAGTCCCGGTGGATCCGCGTGGCACAGGGTCGTCATGGTCAACGGACGGTATCGCGCAGACCTTTCGTCGACTGGAGACCTCCCAGAGGGTGTTCAGGTGATGGGCCTCGCAGAAGCGGTTCAAGCTGGCGGAGCCATCATCGAAGCGAACCTCGGGAGGCTCGCCACATATGACGAGGATGGTTTTGCCGCGCTGAACACCGCGTTCGTCCACGAGGGCGTCTTCATCCAGATCCCTGACCACGCCGAACTCGAGCAACCGATCGATGTCATCTTCCTGGTCACGGCGCGAGGTCACGAGGCCGCCACTCAACCTCGCGTCTTGATCGTTGTCGGTCGTGACACACGGGCGACGGTGGTCGAGACCTATGCGTCCCTCGACGACAGTATCCAAACGCTCACGAACAGCGTTACGGAAGTCGTCGTGGGCGCCGGATCTGCCCTGAACCGTTACACAATGCAACTACAGAACGAGGAGACCTACGGCGTGGCTACCACGCACGTGGAGGTCCAGGAGAACG
>JASLZO010000195.1 GCA_030754805.1 Dehalococcoidia bacterium | reverse complement strand
TCGTGTCACCGCCGTCGGGGACAACATCGAGCGACTGAAGGCCGTCATCCTCGAGGCATCCGACCGCGCTGACCTCGTCGTTCTGACCGGGGGCCTGGGCCCTACCGAAGATGATGTAACGCGTGAGGCGATCGCAGCCGTGCTCGGCGAAGAGATGACCGTTGACCCTGAACTCGAATCTCAACTCCGGGAATTCTTCTCCCGGCGCGGCGTCGGCATGCCCGAACGAAACGTCAAGCAAGCCACGCTCATCCCATCGGCACAGGCACTCCTCAACCCTCGCGGCACCGCCCCGGGCTGGTGGGTCCACCGGAACGACTCTGTCATCGTGGCGATGCCGGGCGTGCCGCGAGAGATGTTCCAGATGTGGGGAAACGAGGTCACTCCAAGGCTCGCCCGGCTGATGGCAGACCGTAACGCCGTGATTCGCTCTAAGACCGTAAAGACGTTCGGGATGAGCGAGGCTCTGGTTGATGAGCGGCTCGGTGAGTTGCTCCAAGGGTCGAATCCGACTATCGGCGTGTACGCGAAACAGGACGGGATCCATATCCGTGTCACCGCCCGTGCCAGGACCTATGACGAGGCCGATGGGTTGATCTCTCCCGTCGAGGATGAGGTTCGCGAACTCCTTGGCGTTCACGTGTGGGGTACCGACGACGATAGCCTCGAAGGAAACATCCGGAAGATCTACGTCAATCGTGGCCTGACACTCGCAACGATGGAGTCGTGCACGGGCGGGCTCCTCGCGAACATGCTGACCGACGCCCCGGGCGCATCTGATTTCTTCCGCGGCGGTTTGGTTTCGTATTCGAACGAAATGAAAATCGCCATGGGAGTCTCGGCCGAAATCATCCACGAGTACGGCGCAATCAGCGGCCAATGCGCGATCGCAATGGCCGATGCAGTGCGAGATCGCCTTGGAGCCTCCGTCGGTGTCGGCATCACAGGCGTTGCTGGTCCGGATCCGATGGAGGGCAAGCAGCCTGGGCTTGCCTATATCGCGGTTTCGGACGCTCGCCATCACAAAGTGCGCGAGGGCCAGTACCCGTCGCAACGGCAGGATCTGAAACTCCGGGCTGCGCGCACTGCGATGTTTGAAGCGCGCGGTTGGGCGTTGGCCGACGACTGAGCCTTTCCTCGCCGCCGGTTTTTCTCGACCACCATGAAGTTCGGGCGCCCAAGCCCATGGACCCTTGTGCGCATCATCGGTGCCGCCGCTGTCGGCGCCACGTTTCTCTGGTGGGTCTGGCGCGACGTGGACAATCAGGCGCTCGTCGACCGATTGGGCGATTTTCCGCCAGTCTCGCTCTTGATCGTCATCGAATTACTTCTTGTTAGCGGAACGGTCCGGGCGTATCGATGGTCCCTGCTCTTCCCTTCGGACAGGCCGCCCGTGAGACGGCTCTTCCTCGTTGAGAACACCGGAATCGGGTTCAACAGCGTTTCGCCCATCCGGGTCGTGGCAGAGCCAGTGCAGTTCGGATATTTGGCTTTGAGGTACAGGTACGACGGGGGCACGGTACTCGCCTCTTTGGTTTTAGTCCGAGTGGTCGACCTCGTAATCACGCTCTCGATGATCGCAGTAGGTTTCCTGGTCTTTCGGCCTCAGGCCGACATCCCCGGATACGTCTGGGGCGGCATCGGTATTTTCGCGAGCATCGCCGTGATCGTGATCGGCATATCTCTCCAATCTGGGCGGATCCGCTTCACGGACCGCTTGAAGTTCCTTGGTGCCTATTCGGACGTTTGGCGTGACCTGGCGAGGAAGCCTGGGCAACTGGGCGCCGTAGCTGGAACGACCGCGGCTCTTTGGGGGGTGAAGGGTGCGGCCGCGTATATCATTGTGCTCGGGCTCGATATCGACCTTTCGCTCCCTGAGACGCATGTCTTGATGCTCGCGGTGACCACCCTCGGCTTGACACTCCCAGGGTTGCCATCAGGGCTCGGTCCCATAGAGTTCGCCGCGACGTTCTTCCTGCCGTTCTACGGAGTTGGCGAAACGAACTCCCTAGCATTCGGATTGGTGTTGCACGGTACCTTCCTCCTGCCGCCAATCGCCATAGCCGTCGCGACTCTCCTGATCGTTGGAGGGCCATGGCCGTCTCCACGGGAGGCTGATGCCTGAGCCAGCGAGTAGACTTACCAGCGTTATGCAGAGCATCGGCGTGCTCACGAGCGGCGGGGATGCGCCCGGCATGAACGCTGCCATCCGCGCGGCAGCACGTGCCTCGGTCGGATCAGGCATCCGTGTGTTCGGGATACGCAACGGATTCGATGGACTCCTTCGCGGAGACATCCATCGCCTCCAGGGCCGGTCGGTGACCGGCATCATCCAGCGTGGCGGCACTGTGCTGGGAACGTCACGGTCAGCCTCTTTCGAGACCCCAGAGGGCAGGAGCCGGGCCGCCGCGCAGTTGCGGACCTCAGGGATCGATGGATTGATCGCCATCGGGGGCGAAGGCACGATTCGGGCTTGCAGAGCGCTCTGGGAAGAACAGGGCTTCCCCGCCGTGGTGGTTCCAGCGACCATCGATAACGACGTCCCCGGGACGGACTTCGCCATCGGGTTCGACACCGCCGTCCATGCTGCGGTCGATGCGATGGACCGGATTCGAGACACGGCCGATTCCAGCGGGATGGTGTTTTTCGTCGAGGTCATGGGGCGCGAGCGTGGCTTCGTCGCGCTCTACGCCGGGCTCTCCGGAGGGGCAGATGCAATCCTGATCCCAGAGGAACATGACGACATCGACCATCTGTGCCGCCGCCTGACGAGCGGCCACCGCTCGGGCAAAAGAAGCCTGCTTGTCGTCGTCGCCGAAGGAGACGAGGCCGGTGGCGCGTTTAGCGTGGCGGAACAGGTCAAGACCCAGCTCGGCGAGCGATTGCGACTCGACTATCGTGTAACCATTCTGGGACATGTTCAGCGTGGTGGCATCCCGAGCCCCTCCGACCGTGTCCTCGGCACCGTGCTCGGAGCAGCGGCGGTGGAGGGGCTGCAGCAGGACAAAACGCACCACCTCGTTGGCGAGATAGGCGCAGATGTGGTATTCACGCCGCTCGATGAGGTCGTCCTTATGCGCAAGGAGTTGCCCCCAGAGTTGCTCCGCCTTCTGCACACGGTCGGGTAGACGTACTCCGCCTATCCGGAAGGGCTCCAATCGGGGAGGCCGGCCATTACCTCGGCCACCGTCTGGTACCTCCCGAACGCGGGGATGAG
>JASLZO010000194.1:293-3265 GCA_030754805.1 Dehalococcoidia bacterium | reverse complement strand
CGAGATCATCGCGATCGGGACGATGAAATCAAGCGTCGTCGAAGACTCGAGGCCAATCAGATTCGACAGCCCTTTCAGCCAGATGATCATCGCTACCAGTCCAAGAGCGGTCAGGCCCACAACACGAACAGATCGCAGGCTGATTCCGACCACCGCGAGGACCATCAGGAACGTCGCCACGATGAACGGGACCGCAGTCGCGACCTCGTCCTCGATCTCCAGGCTTGCGTCGATCGCGACCCCCCAGAGCCGGTACGTCCGTTCCTCTCCTCGTAGGATCGTCTGGACGTTCCGGTTGAACTGCTCCTTCCCGATGGTCACGTCGTCCGCCGTTGCGCCGATGCGGAGCCCGCCGCCGCCCAACGACGGGTTGTCCGCGACCACGGTGAAGAAAAGGCCGGGAGAGGTCCAAACGTCAATATCGTGACCCAGCGCTGTCTCGGGAATCGACGTTGCCAGCTGGGATAGGAAGTCGCCCAGCCCCTCCGTCCGCTGGTCGCTCAGGACGAAATGGACGGCGAACTTGACCTGGTCATCGGTCGCCTCGGCCAAGGAGGTTCCGAGGAGCGGGTGCTCCCTCAGCACCTGGTCGACCGCGTCCGCGATCGTAAAGATGCCGACGATTGGTACCTGGCGGTCCGTGTCGAAACCGTTGTAGAGGAGTGGCCGCGTGTCCACGTTCGGCGGCGCCAGTTCACCGCTGGCGTCGGCCTCTCGGAGCCGATTCCCGTTCTCCAACAACTCCTGCAGAACGGGCTGCGTGAGCACGTTGCCGGTTCCATCTGGAGTTTCAATGATGAAGAACGTGTTGTGGGTCCGCGGCGGCATCAGCTCTTCGATCTTGTCCTGAAGGTCGAAGACGAACCCACCCGGGTTATCGGACGCGTTCTCCGTCGGGGGCATCAGCACGACCGGTACAACCAGCAACGCCGTCACGGCGGCGGTCGCAAGCAGGAACCTGCCGGAATGGCGCTCCAGCAGGCTCGCTACGCGGTGTGAGAGTGGCCCCGTGATACCGTTCGCGGTCACGCGCTAACGGTATCACGGGGCCCCAACCGGCCTCGTCTGGCGGGTCGCCTAAGATGAACCAGAATTGGAAAACCTTGCTCTCCTTCCCTTCTTTGGCTTCATAGCCGGGTCGCTCGGAGCCCTGATCGGGGCCGGCGGCGGATTCGTTCTCGTTCCGATCCTGCTCGCCATCGCGCCCAACGAGCCGCCCGGAATCATCACCGGCGTATCCCAGACGGTCGTCTTCGCCACCTCGACTTCCGCCACGATCGCGTATGCCCGTCAGCGGCGGATCGAGTACCGATGGGCCGGGATGCTCGCTGCCACCGGCCTCGCGGGGATGGCCATCGGCGCGTTCATCACGGAGAACCTGTCGCGGGAGCGCTTTCAGCTCGTTTTCGGGGTCGCCGCGCTCCTACTGGTCGTCTACCTGCTCATCCGGCCCATCCGTGGGCGCGCGGCCCGATCCTTGAAAGAGGCCCACCAGATGCGGGTGCCACTCGATCGACGCCGGATCGCCCCTCTGATCGCGGTGGGCCTGGGTACCAGCCTGCTCGGTGGTCTTTTGGGCATCGGGGGCGGGATTGCACTCACCCCCATCTTCGTGCAGGTGTTCATGTTCCCCGCCCACATGGCGACCGCAACCTCTCAGCTGGTCATCGCCCTCACCAGTCCCGCTGCGATCGCGGTCCACCTCGCGAATGTGCCACTGGTCGAAGAATTCCTGCCGATAGCCATGATGTCGGTCGGGGCGATCCTCGGTGCTCAGGTCGGAGCACGTATTTCCAGGAGGTTCAGCGCCTCCTGGCTCGTCCGTACTCTCGCGCTCGGTCTCGGAGTCGCCGGGGTCCGCCTGATCCTGACTTCACTGTGACCGCGGTGGGATCCTAGCCGACTACCCATGTGAACGATGCCGTGACTGACGCTCTGGAATATGAATGGGAATCTCGGAACAAGAGCCTCGTTCTGGAGTGGGAGCAAAAAGACCTGAGGGCTATCATTCGGCGACGTGAACGAAGGGGAAGGGAGTATCTCGATGCCTGATTACGAGTACATCAAGGTCGAACGCGACGAGGGGGTCGTCACCTTGACGCTCAACGTCCCCGAGGCGTTGAACCCGTGGCTCATCCCGATGATGGAAGAGATGACGATCGAACTCGACAAGATCGCCGCAGACCCGGACGATCGAGCCGTAGTATTCACTGGCGCCGGCCGTGCCTTCTCGTCTGGTGGCGACGTCGGACCCATGGCGGGCCAGGGCAGCGGGAGACCCGAGCCCCACTACATGAAGAAGCGGCCGGACGGCGGGCGCGGGTTCTGGAACGTCCCGACTATGAGCGCGGAAGAGCGCATGGAGAACCGCATCCTGAACGGGCGGCGCATCCACATGCAGATCTGGAACCTAGACAAGCCAACGATCGCAGCCGTGAATGGAGTCGCCGCCGGGGCCGGGTGTGACCTGGCGATGTCGTGCGACATCCGAATCGCATCGAACACGGCCCGTTTCATGCAGGTCTACATCCGGCGATCGCTCGTCCCCCTCGACGGTGGCATCTTCTGGGCGCCCTATCACCTCCCCCACGGAATGGCCATGGAGATGCTGCTCTCAGGTGATGCCCTCAGCGTCGAGGACGCATACCGGATCGGGCTCGTCAATCGTATCTACGAGCCCGACGAACTGATGCCGGCCGCCCAGCAACTCGGCGCCAAGCTCGCTCGTGGCCCAGCCGCGGCACAGCAGCTCATCAAACACATGGTCCGGAAGCTTCATACCAACGACTACGAGGAGCACTGGCAGCTCATCGACAAGGCCGGCGCCTACGTCCGCGAGACCCAGGACTACGACGAAGGCATGCGCTCCTTCATGGAGAAGCGGCCGCCGGAGTTCAAGGGCTTCTGACCTTGAGCAACGATCCACTTCCTCGCGTCGTCGTGACCATCGGCGACCCCGCGGGCATCGGGCC
>JASLZO010000194.1:0-283 GCA_030754805.1 Dehalococcoidia bacterium | reverse complement strand
GATTTGTCGCCTTGTCATCGCCGGACCCGCACCAGTCGTCCGGGACGCCATGACTGCATTCGCACCCTCCTCGTACGTGCAGATCGAAACCGTCACGATGCCGGATGGATGGTCCCCACCGACGCCACGCATGGCCAGCGCCGAGGGAGGCCATGCATCGGTCCTGACCATGGAGCACGCGATCCGAATGGCAACTCGTGGAGACGTCGACGCCATCGCAACCGCACCCATCAACAAAGAGTCCGTCCATATGGCGGGGTACTCGGACATCGGCCACCAGGAG
>JASLZO010000193.1 GCA_030754805.1 Dehalococcoidia bacterium | reverse complement strand
AGAAGCATCTCGTAGAAGACGAACGAAGGAAGGTCGAGAAAGACGAGGGCCCACGGGAACAGGAACACCGTCTCCACTGCAAAGATGAGGAAAAACAGAGCGAACAGGTAGTACCGCATGTTGTATTGCGTACGACCATCGTCCGACGGGATGATCCCGCACTCGTAGATGATTCCCGATAGTGGTGACGACCGCCTGGGCGCCAGCAGTCGAGAGAGGAGGAACGTCGAGCCGATCCCGACGAACCCAAATCCGGCGGCGACGAAAACCGCCGTGTAGTTGAAGACGTACTCTTCTAGCATTCTTCGTGCCCTGAGGGCGTTGCCAGTCTATGAGGGGCCATTATTGAGTGTCAATCAGATTCAAATCGTTGAATTTTTCAGGTCGCACACTCACCCCATCCGGCCCAGTAGCGACCCGATGCTGGGGTCGATGAGGTCGATCCACGGGAACGGCCAGACTCCGATGACAACGATGAATGCGACCAACAGTAGTGCGGATGCGGTTTCGGTTCGGGAGATGTCCGTCAGGCCCTGCCAGCGCTCGCTGATCGGGCCAAAGAACACCTTCGCCATCAGGCGAAGGATGTAGACGGCGGTCAGCGCTGCTGCGAACACTCCGAGCACCCCAACGATCGGGTACGTCCGGAATGCGCCGATGAACACGAGGAGTTCTGCAACGAACCCACTCAAGCCCGGTAAGCCGAGCGACGCGAGACCGGCGACCGCGAAGAGGCTTGCGGTAGTGCCCATCCGCTTCGCCAGACCCTCCAGGACATCGATGTCGCGCAGGTGTGTCCGATCGTAGATGGCGCCCACCAAGACGAAGAAGAGGGCAGTCATGATGCCGTGCGAGAACATCTGAAGCACGGCCCCGTTGACGCCCAGTTGATCGAGGGTGGCGAGGCCCATGATTACGTATCCCATGTGGCTCACGCTCGAGTAACCGATGACGTACTTCAGGTCGCGTTGGGCCATGGCGGAGACGGCGCCGTAGACGACGTTGATCGTGCCGAGGACGATGAGCGCCGGCATCCAGAACTCCGCGCCTTCCGGCAGGAGTTCCATCCCGATCCTCAATATGCCGTACGCACCGAGTTTCATGAGCACGCCGGCGTGGAGCATGCTGACCGGCGTCGGAGCTGCAACGTGACCGTCCGGTGACCAGGTGTGGAACGGCCAAAGCCCAGCGAGAACACCAAACCCGATTGCGAAGAGCGGGAAGATCACCTTCTGGAAGTTGAGGGAGAAGGTTTCGTCCTGGAGCGAGAGGAAGTCGAAGGTCGGTTGGGACGCCTCCGTGTAGAGGGCGATCATCGCGATCCAGACGAGGACACTACCGAGGCTGAGGAAGATCACCAGCTTCATCGCCCCGTATTCCTTTGTCCGGAGGAACGTTCCGAAGTCGGTCGAACTGCCCCACACACCGATGAGCAGGTACATGGGAATCACCGCGAGCTCGTAAAAGAAGAAGAAGAAGAACAGGTCAAGCGACGCGAAGACGCCGAATACACCGGTCACAAGCAACAGGAACAGGACGTAGAAATCCTTGCCTCGATATGGGATCCGCCAAGCGACGATGACCCCCGCCAGCGCGACGATGCCGTTCAAGAGGATCAGCAACACGCTGATGCCGTCTGTTCCAAGTTGGAAGGAGATCCCAAGGTCGGGGAGCCACGAATACTTGACCAAAGGCCAGAACTCGGCGCCCTCCGGCGCGCCGAGGCCGTAGCGAAGCGCCAGGTAAACGGATAGAGCGAAGGTCGCGCCCGTCGCCCCAGTCGCAACGCTGCGAACGGCGATCACTTGACGGGTGGGAACGAGAACGAGTGTGAGAGCGGCGGCGAAAGGAATCAGAATGACGAGGCTGAGGACGTTGTCATCTAGGAAGTCCAAGTCTGTGTTTCGCCTCCGTCCATGTCCACCGTTACCGGAGGGTCATCATAGATTGGGGCCGGAACGGTTGGAAAGCCGCCAACACTCGGGACCCATCCGTTGACCAACCTGAATGCTAGGCTGAAGATCAAGGGCGGCTAGATGGATTTCCTCAACATCGGCGGGCTCGAGTTGGTCTTTTTGCTTGCCTTAACCATCATGCTGGTCGGGCCGCAAAAGGCGGTCGAGTTCGCGAACCAAATCGCGAAGTTTGTCGCGAGTATGCGGCGAACGATCAATTCCGTGAAAGATGACCTCCAGTCTCAACTGGAAGAAGAGGCCCCCGACCTCAAGCAGATCGAGCGGGATGTCCAATCAGCGGTGGGGAAGGAAACTCAGGTCTTCCGCGATGCCCGAAACCTGCTCCGCGAAGGGGAAGACGAAGCCGAGAATTCGCTCGAAGTAGTGAGGGAGCCGGAAGGTTCCGATGGTGCACGGACCTCGGCTGAGGATCGCGTCGATTGACCTCTCCCGGGGACGGTTCACCGATTTCGATGCCCCTCGCAGGGCACCTCACCGAACTCCGTAACCGCCTGGCCAAATCCATGATTGCGGTGGCACTCGCCGCGATAGTGGCGTTCTACTTCGGGAACAACCTCGTGGAGGTCTTGCTGATCCCCTTCCCAGACGACGTCACGGTGACGCAACTCCGCGTCCTTGAGGGCGTAAGCGTCCGGATGAAGGTCGCCCTCTGGGGCGGGTTCGTCATGGCGTTCCCCGTGGTCCTGTACCACGTCCTCAAGTTCGCCGCTCCGGCCCTCCTGCCGAACGAGAGACGATTCTTCTTCCTCGCGCTCCCAATCTTCATGGGCCTGTTCTTGATCGGGGTAACGTTCGCTTTCCTTATCCTCATTCCACTGGTCATGGCGTTCCTGCCGCAGATCCTTGGCGAACTGGTGACGCCACAGATCAGTATCGAGAGCATCGTCGGGACCACCGTATGGCTAACGATCTGTATGGGCCTAGTGTTCGAGCTTCCAGTGGTGATGTACCTGATGGCGCGAGCAGGCATATTGAACCCGAGCCGCGTGGCGCGACAGCGGCGGGTCGCCATCCTCGTGTCTTTCATCGCGGCTGCCGTCATCACGCCGACAGGGGACCCAATCACGATGACCGTCTTTGGTCTTCCAATCTGGCTGCTATTTGAAGTCGGGCTGATATTCGCCCGCTTCGCAGCGTGGCGGAGACACAAGGCGCTGGCGGGCGCGGCTGGATAACGAGAGAGCCCGCCAGAAGGCGGGCTCTCTCCGACGATTCCGAGTCGATTCATGACGGGTTCGTTCGGTTTTCCTCGCTCGAATCAGCGGTAGGCTCGCTGGTCTGGCTGCCACTATCTTCCGTCTGAACGTTCTTCCGGAAGTCCCTGATCGCTTGGCC
>JASLZO010000192.1 GCA_030754805.1 Dehalococcoidia bacterium | reverse complement strand
CTCGAGCCTAAGTCCCGAACGCGGTCCGCAATGCCGCGGTCGTCTCGTCGATCGCCTCCATCCCTTTGTCGATCTGCTTAGGCGCCTGGTAGAAGAGGTGAGCCACCCCGTCGTACCGCGTACAGGTCGTCGGCACGCCAGCGGCCGAGAGCGCGGCCGCATACGTTTCGCCCTCGTCTCTCAGTGGGTCGTACTCCGCAGTGATTACCAGAGCGGGTGGAAGACCCGCCAAGGTCGCCGCGCGGATCGGTACCGCGTAAGGGTCCGCGGCGTCGCGACTGTCTCGCAAGTAGTGGTCCCAGTACCATTTCATAGTCTCTCGCTCGAGGAAATATCCCTCCGCGTTTTCTTCGTACGACTTGGTCGTGAAATCTGGCTCGATTGCCGGATACACCAACGTTTGCTGCACGATTCGCGGCCCGTTCCGGTCTCGCGCCATCAGCGCGACCACCGTGGCCAGGTTCCCACCCGCGCTCCCGCCGGTTACCGCTAGCCGGTTGGCATCGCCACCGAACGACGCAGCGTTCGTTGACGCCCAGACCGTTGCCACGTAGCAATCGTCGGCCGCCGCCGGAAACTTCGACTCCGGCGCCAGCCGGTACTCGACCGAGATGACTATGCACCCGGCTCCGTTCGCCAGGTACCGCGACACCTCGTCCGTCGCCTCCACGCTCCCGAGCACCCACCCACCACCGTGGAAATTCATCAAGATCGGTAGCGGCCCATCCTCCTTTGGTGTGAAAATCCTGATCGGAAGGCCGCCGTCAGGGCCTGGAATCGTCCGATCTTCGACCTTCGCCACATCGGGCCCGGGGATCAGTAGGCGCCGCGCCGCATTCGCCCGCGCAACGGCGGCCGGCAGGGTTTCGTTACGTGGATTCCCCAAGGCCGTGAATGCATCCAACACGGCTTTCTGCTGCGGATCCAATGGCATCACTCACCTCCCGCGGCGTCTTGGCGTTCTCGGATCGGAGAAGCGCCAATGGTAGACCCACCAGAGGTTATGGGTTCCCTACCGTGTTCGGAGTGGTTCCCGAACCTCGTCTGCCATACCGGTACCGACGCGGCCGGGTCAGTCCCGCGGCGCCTTTTCCAGAGTTCGTGCCAGGCTCAACAGTTCTGCGGGTTCGAAGAACGAATTCCGTGCGCCCTCGAACCGGGTTCCGTCCCATCGGCCATCGTATTCGTCATGGATCGCCGAGTACACGCGGCTCATCACCTTGCTGGTTGCCCGGTACTCACCCACCACGCCGGTCTGTCGTTCGACCTCCGTGTTCAGCACGGACACCAATCCGTCGACACCCGACAGCGCACCGACCAGGCTCAACTCCCTCGGTCGCTGTCCGACCATCTCCGGGTCGTACGGGAGGTAGATGAACCCGCCCGGTGCCTCACTCTGGCGGGTCAAACCTGTTTGGTGGATCCCTGCCTGTGTCATCGGCGTCCCGCTCCCAATCATCGGTGCCTGCGCCGACACGCCCACCACGCTCCGGTTGATCAGGTCGGCCATCTCGGCAAGCACTCCCAACTCGAATCCAGGGTCTCCATATATCCGTATGTAAGCAGCCACCATCTGCTCAAGCGATGTGTTTCCCGTCCGTTCCCCGAGTCCGGCAAACGTCGTGTTCACACGCTTCGCGCCGTAGGTCCACGCGGCCATGCTGTTTGCGGTGGCCAACCCGAAATCATTGTGCCCGTGGAATTCCAACTCAGCTCCGGTCTCACTCCGAAGATGTTCGATCAGCTTCGGGATACCGAAGGGGGGGTTGGCATACGGGTCAGGTTGTCCCCAGCCGATCGTGTCGCACACCCGGAACAGCGCCTCACCGCCCGTTTCGTCGAGCGCTCTACACATGAATGGGATCACCCAGCCATCGATATCCGCGCGCGTCGCGTCCTCAAGGTGGATCCGGGGCCGGATGCCATTTTCCAGCGCGATCCTCGCCGGTTCCAGGTACGCCTCCATGGCGCGTGCCTTGGTCGGGAACCGGAGTTTGTCGAAGATGTGATGGTCCGATGCTGATGCCAGCATCCCCGTCTCACGAATCCGGCCTTCACTCACCTCCATCAGGAGCTTGATGTCCTTCGGCCGTGCCCGCGTCCAGGTCGTCACCCGCGGGTATTCGTAGCCACGTTCGAGGAGTTTCCCCAGCACCCAGACGTCCCGTCTCTGGTAGATGAAAACCTCGACCGACTCGATCACGCCGGTCCCGTTATCGAGCCGGTGTAGCAGGTCGAAGTACTCTAGCTTCGCCTCGTGCGGGAACAGCGCGAAACGCGGGTCCTGCGCGCCATCACGCAGCGTCGTGTCCGTGATCCGCTTGGGGTCTGACGCCGCAGAGTGTTCCGGGGTTACCGCCGGGTCCGGACCGCGCGTCACGGCAGGGAACCTACCACCGAAGTTTTGGTAGAAGCGTTCCTCGTTAACCATGTACTCAGACTTGTCTGTCGACACGAGTTAGTCGTCCTCCAGGGTCGACGTATCACCCTCGGGCAGGCCCAGCTCGCGGGCCTTCAACAGCCGTCTCATGATCTTCCCGCTCCGCGTTTTCGGGAGGCTATCGACGAATTCGATTTCCCGGGGCGCAACCGCTGCAGACAGCTTGTTGCGCACCGATCGATTGATCTCCCGGCGCAACTCCTCTGTTGGGTCGTACCCTTCCTTCAACGCGACGAACGCTTTCACAACCTCCATCGCAATCGGGTCTGGCTTCCCAATCACCCCCGCCTCCGCGACGGCCGGGTGCTCGATCAGCGCACTCTCAACTTCGAACGGCCCGACGAGATGGCCGGCCGTGTTAATCACATCGTCGGCGCGCCCAACGAACCAGAAATATCCGTCCTCGTCCCGTCGCGCCTTGTCACCGGTGATGTACCAACCCTTCAGGAATCGGGAGTTGTATCGGTCCGGCGCCTGCCAGTACGCGTGGAACATCGACGGCCACCCCGGCCGTATCGCCAGGTGTCCTTCTTCGCCCACCGGAGCTTCGTTGTAGTCATCATCGAGGATTCCCACCTCGATCCCCGGGATCGGGCGTCCCATCGACCCGGGCCGCACCGGCATCCACGGGTAATTCGCAATCAGGATCGCCCCGGTTTCGGTCTGCCACCAGTTATCGTGAATCGGCTGGTCGAACGCCTCGACTCCCCACACCACGGCCTCAGGGTTCAGCGGTTCACCGACGCTGTTGATATGCCGGAGCGACGACAGGTCCCGACGCTTCGGCAGTTCCGACCCCGACCGCATCAGCATGCGCACCGCGGTCGGCGCCGTGTACCAAACGGTTACCTTGTGGCGTTCGATCAGGTCGTAC
>JASLZO010000191.1 GCA_030754805.1 Dehalococcoidia bacterium | reverse complement strand
GACCGTTCCACCGGCGTAGTCCAACGCTCCGAGATCGCCCAACCAGCCGCCACCCCAGACCCAGTGGGCGACGGGCGCGTAGACGATTGTGACCCACGCGACGATGAAGATGACGAACGCTGGAAACTTCATCCGCTCGGCGAACGCCCCGGTGATGAGCGCGGGCGTGATGATGGCGAACATGCCCTGGAACATCATGAAGAGCTGATCCGGAATGGTCAGACCAAGCGAGGATTCAGAAGCGGAAACGCCGCTGAGGCCGAGGAAATCCAGGCCACCGATGAATCCTCCGACGTCAGGCCCAAACGCGAGGGTGTAACCCCAGAGCACCCAAACGACGCTGACGATCGCGATCGTCATGAAGCTGTGCATGATCGTGGCGTTGGCGTTCTTCGCCCGCGCCAGACCTCCGTAAAAGAAGGCCAGCCCCGGGGTCATCAGCAAAACCATCGCTGATGCCACGAGGATCCAAGTGGTATCTCCTGTGTCCATTCGGCCCCTCCGGCATGGTGATAAAACGGCGATTAGCCGCCCGCGAACGGGCGACAAAGCAGGTTATGCCTGGGGTCGTGACGTGGACGTTACGCGGAGGTAACAATCGTGTTACATAGAACCTACGCGTCGCCAGGTGGTGTCAGTCCGTATGGTGGGGCAATCGTCTCAGTCGGGACCTCAATGACCGTCGGACCGTCATTTTTCGCTATCGCCGCGGCGACGGCCGCTGGTGCTTCGTCGAGTCCCCCCACCCGGACCCCGCGAGCGCCGAACGCCTCCGCCAACGCGACGAAATCGGGATTCCGAAACTCGGTGCCGACGATTCGCCCTTCGAAGCGATCCTGCTGATCGTATTTCGGTGATCCGAACGCGTTATCCCGGAACACGACGGTCACTGTGTTGATCCCGAACTGAACGGCCGTTGCAAGCTCCGTCGCACCATAGAGAAATCCGCCGTCGCCACTCAACGCCACCACGGGGCGATCGGGAGCGGCGACCTTTGCTCCGAGTGAAGTCGGGAAGCCGTATCCGAGGGTCCCCATATAACCGTGCACCACATACCGTCCGGGCCCAGGGATGGGGAACGCGGGGCCGGTCCATTGAGCCATCGTTGTCACCCCGCTGACGATGATCGTCTCCTCGGGAACCGCTGCGCGAAGCCCTTGCATGAACCCGAGTTGCGTTCCCGCGGCCGCTCGCATGCGGCGCTCCGACGCCTGGCGTGCCCCGCCGGCGTCGGCAGGTCCCCATTCTCCCTTCGTCTCTTTCCCGCGCAGCGCCGAAGCCAGCTGCCCTAGTGCCCGCTGCGCATCGGCCTCGATACCCAGGTCGACGGGCCGGGTCTTCCCGATCTCGCTCGCATCGGCATTGAGGTTGATTACGACCTGACCTGCCACTTCTTGTTGCGGAGGCGCCAGGCGGGTGCCGACAGCGAGGATTAAGTCCGCACGCGGCAGCAGATCTCCGCCCGTGCCCCACCCGAAGGAAGAGACCCCGGCGGAAAGGGGGTGGCGTTCGTCGATCGCTCCCTTGCCGGCCGCGGATGTGATAACCACGGCATTTAGAGCTTCGGCGAGTGCCGTCACTTCCTGGGACGCGCCCGAGCGCAGCACCCCGCCACCGGCCAAGATCAATGGACGGACGGCAGCCGCCAGCAGTTCGGCCGCTCTCGTGACGTCTGGTTGGGAGGCGGCCGCCCGGGGATACTCCTCCGCTTCGGCCATGGTGACGTCCGCCGTGCTCGCGAGGACGTCAGGCGGGATCTCGACCTCCACCGGCCGTGGCCTCCCGGTCTTGAGGTGCCGCACCGCTTCGTGTACCGCCTCCGGAATCTCCTCGACCCGGAGCACGCGCCCGCTCCATTTGGTCATCGTGCGGACGATGTCCAGCTGATCGTGGACGTCATGCAGCGCACCGACGTCGCGGCCGATGTCGGTCGACGGCACCTGGCCGGACACGAGCAGAATCGGAGACGAATTGGCGTAGGCGGTCGCCAATCCAGCCCCGGCGTTGAGGACGCCCGGGCCTGGGACCACGAGCGCCGCCGGCACCTTCCCGCTGATCCGTGCGTACCCGTCCGCCATGAACGTCGTCGTCTGTTCGTGGCGAGTCGTGATCAGCGATATCTCCGGCTCGTTGTAGAGCGCGTCGAAGATGTGCATGATCTGGACTCCGGGCAGTCCGAAGATCACTTCGATGCCCTCCGCCTTCAGCGCCGCAACCAACGCTTGCCCGCCTGTCATCGTTGGCATTCCTTGGCCCTCCCTGTTCCACGCCGGCGAACGTCACCGTACCGGCGCCACATGCTCGGTTCCTGAAATTATGAGGCTCGCCAACTCGACCGGTGTCGGAATGGGCGCGACTCGTTCAAGAGGGGGACATCCTACGGGATAAACAGCAGGCGGCGATGCTCCCGCAATACTGCTCCATTACGCGAAACGGTCTCCGGGTCTACCCGTGGCCGGTACCCGTCGGAGAGTTGCCCCCAGCGCTGAGGAAAAATGCGATTGCCAACCCACGTTACCCGGTCAGTTCAGCAAAGAACCCGCCGAGGACGGAGTTGAACCCCTTCGGCTTCTCGAAGTAGATGGAGTGCCCCACCCACGCCACTTTGACCAGCCGCGACGTCGGGATCCACCCGCAAACAAACGTCCGCTCTCCAACCGTCTACCATCACACCCGCTCCCAAACCAAAGCCGAAGACCGTGTCCCGCCCGGCAGCGGCGAAGCCCGCAACGTCAGCCGATCCCCAACCAACTCCACCATCCGCTTCTGCCTCGAACCCACCACGTTCGGCCGAGAATTTCCCTCCGACACGTGGGTCACCGACCCGTCCTCCTCGTCGATCTCATACGTCCCGAAATACGCCACATAGCTCAAAAGCGCATCCCGCGCCTCATCGGGAGTCACACCCCTCGGCTCGCTCGAAGCAAATTCCGGTCGGTCCGACCCCATGATCTGCACCGCCATCCGCCCATCGGTCTCGTACCGAAGCCACCCGATCGGCCGCTCCCCGAACCGCAGGTCCCGGTTTCCCTCCGAATCAATCGTCTCCCAAGACACCATCGACCACCTGCCCACCAGTTCCTCTCGAAGCGCCATTTCCCCTCCCCCATAACCGGAATGCGCGAAAGGCTATCAGCCGCCTCCCACCACCACAACGCCGACACGGTCCGGGCTGGTCGCGGCCACGTGGTTGGCCGGAGCGTGTCCCCTGACCACCAACGACACGGAAAGCGGTCACCGGTCACCGCTTTCCGCCCGCTTTTGACCGTTTGCGACCTATTCTCATGCGCTATCATCGGTCCCAAGAACATCCGTACTGAAAAACCCAAACCG
>JASLZO010000190.1 GCA_030754805.1 Dehalococcoidia bacterium | reverse complement strand
CATTTCACGGGCGCTGGGCGATTACGGAAATCTGCTACCGGGAAACCGCATCAGGCTGCCGATGAACGGATACGTGAACTCGAACGCAGTCAATACCACGGGCATTAGCATCGCCGGCGGCACTACCGAGGTTCAGAAAAATATCATCGCTCAGCGAGGTCTTGGCCTGCCTAGATAGTCGCCACCGATCACGATCAGGGTATGGATGATCCCCAGACCACTCACACCTACGGTGCCGGCTATCCGCTCATTCTCGTAGGGGCGACCAGCCGGGTCGAGGCCCATCGGACCATTATCAGGGGTACCAGGACAACGGCTATCACCGCAAACTGGGGTACGTCCGGCAGTTGTGGAGACATGATGTTGGCCGTCACGACTCCGGTTACGATCAAAATCACCTCCATGATGAACTCACGGTTTCCGGGTCTTGGTAGCAGGTCATGGGTCCAGAGGCTGAGTTCGCGGAGGCCCGCGGCAGCAAACCCGGCAAACGCGAAGACGACCGCGGTCCACGGGACAAACGCTGTTTCCGGGAGCAGGAGCCCCAGGACATGGAGCGCCAGCAAGATGTTGGCACCGCTTAGCAGGAACCAGTAAGGATTCGCCGTCTCGGGCCCGGCTTTTCCGCCCCGGGCTAGCAGCGCTGAAGACATCAGGCCGATCACCACAAGGACCACGAGCAAGCCGCTTATCACGAGACCCGTACTCCTCCTGGAGCCGAGGACGGTCGCCGGTTCGTGTCAAGCCGAATCATGTGGCCGAAACGGCCTGGAGCGCTTGCCGGATCCGCTCCTCGATTGGCAATGAATGGCTGTCTTCCCCAAGTGCTCCAAATGCTCGCCGTATCTCGATCTGGCTAAACCCAAGCGCCTGAAGCGCCGTGGTTAACTCTGGGTCATCCATTGGAGCCGCCCCCGGTGGGCTCGCTCCGTCTCCCAGCATGAACTCTTCAAGTTTTCCCTTGAGTTCAACAATGAGCCGAGCGGCCGTCCGTTTTCCGATTCCTGGGACCTGAGACAGCGCATCGGTATCCTCCGCCTCCACCGCGTGAGCCAAGTTCGCGGGAGAGAGCAAGGACAAGACGACCAACGCAAGTTTTGGGCCGATCCCCGAGACTCCCTGCAGGGCGAGGAACGCCGCCCTCTCCGTCGATGTCGCGAACCCATATAAGGAGAGTTCTTCTTCCCGGACGATCAGATGGGTCAGTATTCTCACCGTTGAACCCGTCGGTCCGAGTGCTCCGAGCGTCGCGGTCGAGACTGCCACGCGGACGGTGACGCCACCAAGAGTTATCTCGATGTCGTTGACACCCCGAGACTCAAGCATTCCATGAAGATTGACGATCATTCGCCGACTCTATCGTTTCGCAAGCGATACCGCAGGCGAACCAGCCCTCCGTTCACGTCTTGGCAATGACAGTGAGCAGTTGGCTTCGGCTTCGAAAGATATGGCACAGGGCAACCGCGGTGGCGTCCGTCGCGTCCAACTCCCGAGCTTCTCCGCCCAACTGAAGGTGCGCCGCAACCATTGCCGCAACGTCGGCCTTCGTCGCACCGCCATGACCGGCAACGGTTTCTCGGATGGCGGCCGGTGGGTACTCGTGGACTGGGAGGTCTCTGGCCGCGGCGGCGATCAGCGATATTCCTCGCGCCTCGCCAATGGCGAACGCGGCTTTCACGTTCCGAGCGACGAAAGGTTGCTCGACGGCAACCTCAGTCGGGTTAATCTCGTCGAAGACTTCATCCAGAAGCCGGCTCATCGTGAACAATCGTTGTGCGAGTGTTCCCTTTGTGGAGGCCTTCAACACTCCCATCTGTGACAGAGAAACCAGCCCGGTTGCCTCGTCCACGGATACCGCGCCAAAGCCGGTCACGCGGGTTCCAGGATCGATACCCAGAATTCGCTGCACGAGTATCAGCTCGCCTCTTGGAGCACCGCTTCGGGGAAGGTCGCGTTGGAGTGTACTTGTTGAACGTCATCAAGGTCGTCCAACTTCTCGAGCAATCGAACGTTCTGGATGGCCAGTTTTTCGTCCAGTTCAACAGTCGTCTTCGGCATCATAGATATCTCGGCGCTGACGACCTTCGCGCCCGCCTCGGATAGTGATTCGCGCAGCTTTTCCAAGTCCTGAGGAGCCGCGTACATCTCCATGGCACCGTCCAACAACGTCACGTCCTCTGCCCCTGAATCAATAGCTGTCAGGCCGTAGATCTCGAGGTCCGACTGTTCGCCTTCCAAAACGAGGACGCCCTTCCTGTCGAATATCCAGTTGACGCTCCCCACCTCGCCGATGTTTCCACCCTGGTGAGAAAACATCGACTTCACTTCGTTAGAAGTTCGATTGCGATTATCGGTGAGTGCAACGACCAGGATCGCCGTTCCTCCCGGCCCGTAGCCTTCATATTGAATCTCAACGAGGTCGTTGCCAGTGTCCCCTCCGACAACCTTCTTCAGCGCACGATCGATGACCTCGTTCGTCATCGTCGCGTCCTTCGCACGTTGAACTGCCAACCTGAGCCGGGGGTTAAAGTCCACGTTCGCCCCTCCGTCACGAGCTGCGACGGTGATCTCCCGTATCAGCTTGGTGAAAAGTTGGGCTCGTTTCGCATCGTTGGCGCCCTTCTGACGCTTGATCTGCGACCAATGCGAATGCAGTGACATATCGGTTTACCTCTCGGCTATCTCTTTATCTGTCGGCCGTTGGGCGAGACCATCAAGCAATCCAGGGATCGGATGGACGATCAGGCGTCCATTCGAGATGTCAACCTCAGCGATTCCTTCGGCGTTCGGAACCAACGCTTCGCGTCCATCTGACCGAATCACGAACACATCGGTACCACCGGTTTCGATCACTTCTTCGACCCGCCCAAGCAACACGCCGTCGTCGGAAACCGCGGTTAGGTCTTTGAGTTGAAAACGGTAGTACTCCCCGTCGGGGAGAGGGGTCAGGGCATCTTCGTGGATATCGAGCGTGGCGCCGCGAAGTGCCGTTGCCTCCGACCGGTCACGAATCTCGTTCAGTCTAATGACGAACCGGTTCACGCCCGAGCTTCTCGCGTTCGCGACCGTCACAGGCGCACCATTCAAGAACAATCGACTGCCGGGATCGAATCTCTCGGGAAAATCCGTTAGGACGTCGACTTTGATCTCGCCCTGGACGCCGAACGCCCCAGCCACTCGGCCAACTGCCACGAACGGATCTGCCCCGGTGTGAGGCCGGCGGAGTTCGCCAGCGGCACCGTCTTCGCCCACGATGTTCGATTCGTTACGGGATCTCGAGGCTGGCACGGGTGCCGCCCTTGATTGCGGCGACTCTCAACAGAGTTCTCATAGCTTC
>JASLZO010000018.1 GCA_030754805.1 Dehalococcoidia bacterium | reverse complement strand
AACTGGGAGCCATGCTCTCAGTTGAGCGCCTCGGCACCCTGGAAGCTGCCGGCGCCGCCGATCACAATCAGTCCTTCGATTCCCTAGCTCTCAAACACGGCGGCGGCCTTCTTCCGGCCAGATTCGCGGAGAAACTCGTAGCACCGAGAGGTCCGGAGAACGGCCCCGGTGCGGTGGACATAGCGTATAGCGGCGTTCATCCCATGGGGTCTCCACCGCTCCTGAGGGCGTCGGTCCCGTTCATGGTCACAGGGCGCTCGATCGCGAGGTTAGAACGGTTTCGGCAATCTCGAGCGTCCGGTCGATGTCGGACTCCTCGATGCCGTAGTGGGTGACCATTCGGAGCATCGGTCCACCCATGCGCGAGACGCGGACTCCGGCGTTTTCGAGCGCGTCCGCAACGGTTCCCGCGTCCCGGTTCACGACGGCGAACACGACGATGTTGGTGTCGACCGCTTCGGGGTCGACGCGCATGCCCGGCAACGAACTCAGGCCCGATGCGAGGCGGCGCGCGTTGTCGTGGTCGTCCTTCAGGCGATCGACCATCGTGTCCAGCGCAACGAGGCCAGCGGCGGCGAGAATGCCGACCTGCCGCATGGCACCGCCGACCATTCTCCGTATCTTGCGGGCCCGCTGGATGAAGTCGGACGTGCCGGCGACGACAGACCCAATCGGGCAGCTAAGGCCTTTGGAGAGACAGAACGACAATGAGTCGACGTCTTGCACGAGTTCGGCGACCGGCAGGTCGAGAGCGATGGATGCGTTGAATATCCGCGCGCCATCGAGGTGAACGGCCAGGCCAAAGCCTCCCGCCAGTGAGGCGGCGTCGGACATGTACCACGGGCCGATGACCCGCCCCGACCGTCGGTTGTGGGTGTTCTCGATGCACAGGAGGCGTGTGGTTGGGAACCCGAGTCCCGGCGTACGAATGGCCGCCTCGACCCGATCGAGGTCCAACGTCCCGTTGGCCTCCGTTTGGACCTGCCGCAAGACCAGGCCCCCCAACGCGGACGCGCCGCCGACCTCGTGCAGCAGGATGTGCGACTCGTCGCCAACGATGACCTCGTCCCCTCGTGTGCCATGCGTGAGAAGCGAAACGAGGTTTCCCATGGTCCCACTGGCGACGAACATCGCGGCTTCCTTGCCGAGCAACTCGGCCGCACGGGCCTCGAGTCTATTCACGGTCGGGTCGTCGCTCCAGCCGTCGTCGCCGACTTCCGCTTCCGCCATGGCTCGGCGCATCTCTGGAGTCGGATGTGTCACGGTGTCGCTACGCAGATCGATCGTTCGGGTTGGCGTCGTCATGGCTGAATCCTCATTCCGATGTCCGCCTCTTCCCGGTTTGCTCCCGATGTGTGCCGCCGCCGGAAGGGGGGTGTTTTCTGACCCTAGTGCGAGGGAGGTGGACCGACCAGAATCGAGTTCAGCCCGGACGAACAACGGGATCGGGGGCTTCGGGACTCGACCGATGTCTAGTCGCGGCTGATTGAAGTCATTCGGGTCCGGCGATTACACCTCGTCAGGTTCAAGCGGAACACGGTTTCCGACCACCCTGACCGACCAGCCGGACCGGGCGCGGGCGGCATATGGATCCGAGGGCATGGCGGTTACGAATCCGACGGACCCGTCATGGAGTCGGAGTTCCACGGGCACATCGCCAACGAGATTGCGGTCGAAGTCTGCATCGGAGAGTTGGGCCTCTAGCCGCCAGCCCTCCGGCTCGTTCCCCCTAACCACAGTGCGCCGGACGTCACCGATGACTTGGGCGGTGCCGAGGCGTTCACCCTCCACGGAAAATACTTCAACCCGCTCGTTGTATGAGATACGTGTCGTCATGGTTTATCGAGCTACTCCCACCCTCTGATCGTTGTTGAACCACTTGTGGCTCTAATAGCCGTATAGAAATGATAAATGGGTTACGTCGCCGACTCCAACTTCTTCGTGCTCAATCGCTTCGCCGTAGGCCAAAATAGTGCTCCGAACCCTGTTCTGCCTTTGCGTGGGCGCAAAGCGAAAACATGGGCGAGACACCCCACTGGGGTATAATCACTCACCCTGATCCTGGTTGTTTACAGCCTGAAACGGATCGTTTCGGAGGTGTCCGCCTGGTCTCATCAGGATCCGAACCGGAGTTCACGACAATTGGGCCCGAGACGGAGGAAGCGACATGGCAAGCGGGGTAGCCAAGTCCGATGGCGTCAGCGGCGCAGATAGGGATAGCGCGAGCATCCTGTGGTTCACCGAAGTCGGTTCCCAAGACGTCGGCCTGGTCGGCGGGAAGGGCGCAAACCTGGGTGAGATGACGCGGCACGGCGTGCCCGTACCTCCAGGATTCGTGGTCACCGTTACGAGCTACCGGCGGTTCCTCGTCGAATCCGGGCTGGTCGGCACACTCCACCGAATCTTCGATGGCCTGGACGTCCACGATCCGGTAGTGCTGGAGTCGGCGGCAGCACGCGCGCAGTCCACCATCATCGAATCCCCTCTCTCTCGTTCGCTGGTGCGCGAGATCACCGAAGCGTATGAACGACTCGAAGGCGGGCTGGTGGCGGTCCGGTCGTCGGCGACGGCGGAGGACCTTCCTGACGCGTCGTTCGCGGGTCAACAGCGGACGTATCTCAACGTGCAAGGAATCGACCGGGTGCTCGAGACGGTGCGCGGTTGCTGGGCGAGCCTCTTCGAAGCGCGGGCAATCTTTTACCGCGAGGAGCAGCACTTCGACCAATTGAGCGTGGGCATCGCCGTACCCGTTCAACGCATGGTCCAGTCGGAGATCGCGGGGGTGATGTTCACAGCGGAACCCACACGGAGCGACCGGAGCAAGGTGTTGGTCGAGGCGGTGCATGGCCTAGGCGAGACGATTGTCTCCGGCGAAATCACGCCAGACTCGTACTTGATCGAGAAATCCAGCAACGAAATCCTAGAAAAGAAGCTCGTGCCACAGACCTGGCGGCTCGTTCGGAATGAGTCGGCGAAGGGAGCGGAGGACCTGAATGTTCGCGAGGACATCCCGTCAGACCAGTCGACCGCATACAAACTCAATGAAGAGCAGATCCAGGAAGTCGTCCGTGTCGGGCTGAAGCTCGAAGAGGACTACGGCCACCCCCAGGACGTCGAGTGGGCGTTCGAGGATGAAAATCTCTACGTAGTGCAAACCCGTGCGATCACCACGCTGGGGGACTCAGTCGGACAGAGCGAGGGCCTGGACGTCGATAGCGACACAAACTCTCTTCTGCTGACGGGCTCGCCCGCGAGCCCTGGGAGCGCGATGGGCCCTGCGAAGGTGGTCCTCGACGTCGGACAGTTGGGCATCGTTGAAGAGGGCGACATCCTTGTGACGGAGATGACGACGCCCGACTACGTGCCTGCGATGAAGCGGGCGAAGGCGATCGTCACCGACCAGGGTGGCCGGACGGCGCACGCCGCGATCATCAGCCGCGAGTTGGGAATCCCTTGCGTCGTTGGGACGGGGACGGCGACCCAAGACCTGAAGCCAGGCCAGACGATTACCGTGGACGGGTCGACTGGGGCGGTTTACGAAGGTGCGGTGCCGGGCGCCGGTGAACAGAAGGATGACGAAGACGAGGACGAGAACCTCCGCACACGGACGAACATCTACGTGAACCTTGCCGAGCCTGATTTAGCGGACGTCGTCGCGGCGCGAAACGTGGACGGCGTTGGGCTGCTGCGAGCGGAGTTCATCGTAGCCCGGATGGGTGAACACCCACGCCTGATGATGAACGAGGGCCGCGGGAGCGTGTTCGTGGACAAGCTGGCCGAGGGGTTGGAGAAGTTCGCGGCGGCGTTCGACCCTCGCCCTGTGATCTATCGCGCCACCGATTTCAAGACGAACGAGTACCGGAACCTTCGGGGCGGCGACGAGTTCGAGCCCGAGGAAGAGAACCCGATGATCGGGTTTCGGGGCGCGGGGCGGTACATCAAGGAGCCAGACCTGTTCGCGCTGGAGATCGACGCGGTGAAGCGAGTCCGCAAAGAGCACAAGAACCTGCACGTGATGGTGCCGTTCGTGCGAACGGTCGACGAGTTGAAACACACCAAGGCATTGATCGAGCAGTACGGGCTCCGTCGAGGCGTTGACGGCTTCAAGCTGTGGATGATGGCGGAGATTCCGTCGAACGTTTTCCTGCTGGACGAGTTCATCGACGTTGGGATTGACGGGGTGTCGATCGGGTCGAACGACCTCACCCAACTGGTGCTGGGCGTGGACCGCGACAGCGCAATCCTGGCGAACGACTTCGATGAGCAGAATCCGGCGGTGATGAAGGCGCTCGAAATGATCGTGACGACGGCGAAGCGACGAAGCGTCACGTGCTCCATCTGCGGGCAGGCCCCGAGTTTCTTCCCCGAGCTGACGGCAAAGCTGGTCGAGTGGGGTATCACGTCAATCAGCGTGTCGCCAGACGTGATCGGCCCGACACGCCGGTTGGTGCGCGACGGGGAAGAGAAGCGGGGGATCGCCCCTCCGGCCTGAGTACGCCGATGCTGATGGAGTGCGGGATCTGAAGCCGCCTTCTGCGAACAAGGACACGCGGGAGTTCTTCACCGCGTTCATGGAGGCGTTCGCAGCCTGGATCGAGGTGCACGCGAACTGACCGTCGGGCGGGGCTTCAGCCCGTGATGGCAACTGATCCACAGGTGGAACATGTCTGCTTTGCAATCTGGCCCGCTAAGGTAAGTCCGAAGAAAGTCTCAGGCATCAACTCACGACAAAGGGGGAGCGCAGAATGATCGACACCATCGCAATCGACCGCGCGAAGGACCATTTCAGCGGACTGCTTGGGAAAGAGATGGAGCGGATCGAGGGTCTCAAGGCCGAAGGTGATTTCCAAGACTACGGGAGTCTCGACACCATCGTGATCGGGATCATCGGTGGAGACGGCATCGGCCCGGCAATCACGGCGGTTGGCCGCCAGGTGCTGGAGTCGCTGCTGGCCGACCAAGTGGCGGCTGGCAAAGTCGAGTTCCGCGAGATCGATGGTCTGACGATCGAGAATCGCGTTGAACACCTGCAGCCGATTCCGGACGATGTGCTCGAGGCGATCAAACAGTGCCACGTGACGTTGAAGGGTCCGACCACAACGCCCCAGAAAGGTGACCCGTGGCCGAACATCGAGTCAGCGAACGTCGCTATGCGCAAGGCCCTAGATCTTTTCGCCAACGTTCGCCCGGTGCGGATCCCCTCGCAGAACATCGACTGGACCTTCTTCCGCGAGAACACGGAAGACCTGTACGCGCTGGGCTCGCAGGGGATCGACGTCACAGAGGACTTCTCGATCGACTTTCGGCTGATCACGACGCCCGGATCGGAACGGATCATCCGCGCCGCGTTCGACCACGCGAAGCGGATCGGGAAGGATCACGTAACCGTAGTGACGAAAGCGAACGTCGTGAAGTCCGGGGACGGCAGGTTTCTGGACGTGGCCGAGCGTGTTTCGAAGGACTACCCGGGCATCGCATGGGACGGCTGGTATATCGACATCATGACGGCGAAGCTGATAGACCCCGAACGCCGCTCCGAATTCCAGGTACTTGTGATGCCGAACCTTTACGGCGACATCCTGACGGACGAGGCGGCGCAGATCCAGGGCGGCGTTGGTACGGCGGGTTCGGCGAACATCGGCAAGCGGTATGCGATGTTCGAGGCGATCCACGGATCGGCGCCGCGCATGGTCAAGGAGGGCCGAGCACAGTTCGCGGACCCGAGTTCGGTGCTGAAGGCTGCGAGCATGATGCTTACTCATCTGGGCTATCCGGACCTGGGCGAACGGGTTGAGATGGCGCTCGAGGTCTGCGGCCAGTACGAACGGAAGCTGAAGCTGACGGGCCGGGACACCGGGTCGACCGGTGAGGAGTACGGGAAGTACGTGCTGGAGACCGTCTCCGACCAGAACCTGAAGGCGAAGTGGGAGGGTTACGCAAAGGCGTAAGTGAGGCGTCCGACGTTTGGTGGTTACTTTTCGGTGGTCGACACCTACCAGACCAGCCAGTATCCCTCAGAAGGTCAGCGGGGGGGATGTGCCGCGAGGGCTGCTCGTACCTTTTCGGCGGTTATCGGTAGTTCGCGGACGCGGGCGTTCGAGGCGTCCTCGATGGCGTTAGCTATGGCGGGGGCAGTCATGATGTTGGTGTGCTCGCCGATGCCGCGGACACCGTAGGGTCCCTCGCCGGCGGTCGATTCGAGGACGACGGTCCGAAGTTCAGGCAGGTCACGCTCTGTCGGGATTTTCATGTCAGCGAACGAAGGGTTCGTGACGCGACCATCCTCGACGACGAGTTCTTCCATCAGCGCCTCGCCCATGGCCCAGACGATGCCTCCCTGGATCTGGCCGTAAAAGCCGACGGGATTCAGGATGCGGCCGGTCTCGGTGGCGGTGGTGAGCTTGCGAAGGTCGATCTCGCCGGTCTCCCGGTCGATGGCAACCTCGGCAATCTGGACACTCCACGATGTGTATTCGGACTGGGTTGCGGTGACGGCCCCTTCACCCACGGCGGGTGCGCCGGAACGCCTGACGATGTCTTCGATGGGGACACGGCTGGTCGACGGGCCATCGACGAGATGACCGTCCTCGAATCTGATGGACTCTTCGGCCCAGCCGAAGAATTCGGCCGCGAGGCGACGGAGCGTGCCGGCAGTGTGGCGGCCGGCCTCGGCGGCGGCGATCGAGGTCACTCGCGCTCCCCGGCTGCCGCCCGTGCCCAGGAGGGCGCCTTGGTCGGTCGTGGACCGTGAGGAGACCTCGACGCGGTCGGCAGGAACACCGAGTTCTTCGGCGACGATCTGCGCGGTGACGGTGAGGCTGCCAGCGCCTGTCTCGAAGATGGAAATAGTGGCGCTGATGGAGCCGTCCGCCTCGACCGTGACGGTTGCATGCGCGTCTCCTCCGGCCTGGCTTCGGTGACCGATGCCGATACCGCGCCCGACATTGGGCTCCCTCGGATCAAAATACCCGGCGGCCTCGACGGCTGCATGCAGCGTTTCTTCGAGCCGGACCGCCTTGAATTTCCGACCATCCGGAAGCTCGTCGCCGTCGTGGATGACGTTTTTGCGTCGCATCTCGAACGGATCGATACCGAGTTCGTGTGCGATAGCATCGATATGAGACTCGCCGGCGAAGATGCCCTGGAACTCGCCGGGGGCGCGGGAGAAGCCACACGGCACGGTGTTGGTGTAGGTCTGATGGGCGACCGTGGAGACGTTGGGGATGACGTACGAACCGGCGACCTCCATCACACGTCCCATGAAGCCGGGAGCGTAAGCAGCGTAGGCACCGGACGCGAAGTAGGCCTCGGCTTCCCATGCGGTGAGGGTGCCATCTCGCTTCGCGCCTGCCTTGATGCGAATGGTCGAGGGGTGACGGGGACTCATCGCCATGAGTTCTTCGGAATAGTCCATCACGAACTTGACCGGCTTGCCGGTGGCCTTCGCGAGCAGGAAACACAGAGGCACCCCGGTGCCGTCTGCCTTCCCGCCGAAGGACCCACCGACGTACGACGAATGGACCGAGACGGTCTCCGGTGGAAGGTCGAAAAGGCGGGTGAATTCCTCGTGGACGCCGGACGGCATCTGGCTGGACGACCAGATCTGGATACGGCTCTCCTGATCGACCCACACGAGGGCGGTGTGGGGTTCCAGATATGCCTGGTGCGACCATGGCGTCCGGTATGCGCGTTCGACGATGACGTCGGCATCGGCGAAGCCCTGGTCGATGTCGCCCTTCTGGTGCGGCATGCTGACGTAGAGGTTGGTCGGAGGGGCGTCCGGCGCCGTGCCGCCACCACCCGGGTACGAGGCTCGATCAGGGTGAAGGACGTGAGCTCCCGGCGCGACCGCTTCCTGCGCGGTGAGGATGGCCGGAAGGGGCTCGTAATCGACCTCGATGAGGTCCAGCGCCTGTTGCGCGATGTCCTCGTCGTCGGCGGCCACGGCCGCGACCTTATCACCGACGAACAGGACGCGATCCCATGCCAGGACGGGCTCGTCCTTGATCGCGACACGCCCGGTGCGGAGGCCCTTCACGTCCTCGCCCGTAAGAATCGCGTGAACGCCCGGAAGCTCGCGAGCCCTCGACGCGTCGATACGGATGATGCGAGCGTGAGGGTACGGGCTGCGGAGGATCTTGCACCAGAGGGCGTCCGGCAACGTCACATCGAGGCTGTACCTAGCACGGCCAGTCACTTTCTCGGGACCCTCGGTCCTGTTGGTCGGCTGCCCTACCACGCGGTATTCGGTCGTCGCCACCGTGCGCACCTCTTGTTTCGGGAGTCCGTGCGTTGCGTTGCTCGGGAGATGGTAGCGCGTGGCCAACGGAGCGCGAGCAACGGATAATGACAATCCATGCTCCGCCTTCTCTCATCCCTGAGCGACGATCCTCTGCTGCTGATCCAGGTCGTGATGGCGTTCGTGGTCGCGCTGCTGACGGCACTGACGTTCCATGAGGCCAGCCATGCGCTGGTTGCGCGGCGTTTCGGCGACATGACGGCGGAGCGCCTAGGTCGGGTGTCGCTGGACCCGAGACGCCATCTGGACCTCGCGGGGACACTACTGTTCCTGGTCGCGGGGTTCGGATGGGGAAAGCCGGTGCCCGTGAACACGATGAACCTCCGGGGGGGCCGGCGGTCGATGGGTTTCGTGTCGCTGGCGGGACCGGGCGCGAACTTCACGGTGGCGATCGTGACGGCGGCCGTCGTCCGCGTGCTCGACCTGACGATCCAACCGAACCAATTTCGACCCGACGTTGGGAGCATAGGAGAGTGGCTGGGCTTGCTGGCGACGCACCTAATCTTCTACAACCTGCTCCTCGGGTTCTTTAACCTCGTCCCGTTGTCGCCACTGGACGGCGGGAAGGTGGCTATCGGGTTCGCTCCACCCGAACTGGCGGGGTGGCTCACGCGGACCGAGCGCTACGGGCCCCCGGTGCTGATGGGAATCATCATGGCGGACATCTTCCTGGACATCGGCATCTTGCGGACGGTCCTGTTCCCGCCGATTGAGTTCTTTTTCCGTCTGCTGGTGGGAGTCTGAAGGCCGAGCGGGTAGAGTGGTCGCACTAGGGAACCCGGATAGGGGAAGAGCACTGTCATGCATCGCATAGCCATCATCGGACTCGGCCAGATCGGGGCGTCGATCGGTATGGACCTCAGGGCGAAGCTGCCCGACATCGAGATCATCGGCCACGATATCGAACCCTCGACCGCGGGTATCGCTCGGAAGCGGGGCGCGGTCGACAAAATCTCGTACAGCCTTCCGGGCACGGTAGAGGACGCGTCGATCGTGTTCCTGTCGGTCCCGGTGACGGCGGTGAAGGATGTGATGGGGGCGATCGGGTCCAGCCTGTCTCCAGGGGCGATCGTGACCGATACGGCCTCGACGAAGGTGGATGTGCTGGCATGGGCGGGCGAACTGCTCCCAGATTCAGTCGAGTTCGTCGGGGGCCACCCGATGGCGGGCGTCGAAACCCCTGGGGTGGACGGCGCGCAGAGTGGGATGTTCGAGAACGCGACCTATGCCGTTATTCCCCAGGCACGGTCGTCGGAGGCGGCGGTGAAGACCGTCGTCGGCCTCGTCGAGTTGATAGGCGCGAAGCACTACTTCATGGACGCAAACGAGCACGACGGGCTGGTAGCCGCGGTGAGCCACCTGCCGATCGCCGTTTCGATCGCATTGATGCGGTCCGCATCCAGCTCACCGAGCTGGCGAGAGATGGCGGGCCTTGCCGCAGGCAGCTTCCGAGACGTTTCCCGGCTGGCCTCGGGCTCACCTGCCATGCACCACGGAATATTCACGACGAACCGCGAGTCCGTACTGCGCTGGATCGACCAGTACCAGAACGACCTGACGGCATTCCGCCGACTGATCGAAGTGGGCGGCGAGCCGTTGATGGATGGCTTGGAGGAGGCGTTCGACGCGCGTGACGGCTGGCTCCGTGGGAAGGTCGTCGAGACGGAGGCGGCCAAGGCCTTCGACGAGATTCCAACCGCTGCCGAGAACATCATGGGGACGTTCGGCGGGGACCGGTTGGCCCAACTGGGGAGGCGGGTCTCCAAGCAGGAACAGGAAATCGAAAGTCGGCGCGAGCGCGGGTCGTAGACCGCCTCCGGAACCGATCCGTCGTGCGAACCACGGTCATCCCGCCTCGAAGGTTGGAATTCGAGGTGACTCCGCCGGGCGACAAATCGATCGCCCACCGCTCGCTGATTCTGAACGCCGCCGCCGTTGGTCCGGCGACGGTAACCAACTTCCCACGAGGCGGGGATACGTTGGCGACGCTCGCATGTATCCGCGCGCTCGGACTGCGGGTGACCGACCGCCGTGAGCCGGACGAGTTCACGGCCACGCTGACATTCGAGCCGCATGGAATCGGAGGGTTAAACGAACCGGAACGCGTCCTGGACGTACGGAATAGCGGGACAACGATGCGGTTCCTGCTGGGATTGTTGGCGGGCGCACCGATGACGGCGGTGCTGACCGGTGACCGCTCGCTGCGGGGGCGACCCATGGGGCGGGTCGCGGAACCGCTCGCGCAGATGGGAGCGGAGATTTTCGGCCGCGCGGGGGGAACGCTGGCTCCGCTTACCGTCCGTGGCGGGAACCTGCACGGTTTCGAGTACACGATGCCAGTCGCGAGCGCCCAAGTGAAGTCAGCGCTGCTGCTGGCCGGACTCTCGGCTCGCGGACCGACAATCTTAGAAGAGCCCTCTCCGTCCCGCGACCACACTGAGCGCATGCTCCGTGCGATGGGGGTTTCGGTGAACGGAGAGGGTGGCCGCGTACGACTGGACCCGGGTGCGCCTCCAAAGGCGATTGACGTCAGGGTCCCAGCGGATATCAGCGGCGCCGCTCCTTGGTTGGTGGCCGGTGCGATCCATCCGAACGCTCGGATCACCGTGCGGAGGGTCGGCGTGAATCCGACCCGCACCGGCATCATCGACATCCTGTTGGAGATGGGAGCGAGGTTGGATGTCGG
Organism: Dehalococcoidia bacterium; assembly: GCA_030754805.1. Classification (GTDB taxonomy): domain Bacteria; phylum Chloroflexota; class Dehalococcoidia; order UBA6926; family UBA6926; genus JASLZO01. The sequence continues at coordinate 1,537 of JASLZO010000018.1, read as the reverse complement.
TGAGACCGAAGAAGGGCCGGATGAGCCAATCGCTGATATCACCGTCGAGTCCAGCGACCTGAAGGCAGTCGAGATCGGTGGATCGATCATTCCGCGGTTGATCGACGAGCTCCCACTGCTGGCGCTGGCAGCGACGCAGGCTGCAGGGACCACGGTCATTCGCGACGCACAGGAGCTTCGGGTAAAGGAGAGCGATCGGATCGCAGCGACGGTGGGGCAGCTCTCACGCCTCGGGGCCCGTCTTGAGGAACGGCCGGACGGCATGCTAGTCTTTGGCCGCCAACAGTTACAGGGTGCGACCGTCCGGAGCGGTGGGGACCACCGGTTGGCACTGACCCTGGGGGTAGCAGGGGTTCTGGCGCGCGGAACGACGCATATCGACGGTGCCGAAGCTGTCGATGTCTCGTATCCGGGTTTCTGGAAAGCCCTGGAACAGGCAGGCGGAGCGATTCGCCCGACGTAAGTCCCGGAATCAACGAGCTCTTCATGTGGAGGGTCGAACCGATGGTCATGGGTCCAGAGCTTCTTCATATGGGGTTCGGCAACCACCTCGCGATGAACCGCGTGCTGGCGGTGATCGCGCCGAGTGCCGCTCCGACGAAACGTCTCATCCGAGAGGGCCGGAACCGGGCGGAACTCATCGATATGACGAACGGGCGACGAACGAAGGCCGTGCTGGTGATGGACAGCGGTCACATCGTGCTGGCGGCGATCAACCCGGAGACCGTGGCGAGCCGTCTGCAGTCAACGCGCGCGACCGGGATCCCGACGGACGGCAGCGCCGCATTCTGAACCGGCCCGATGGGCCCTCGCACACTTCTGATCATCGTTTCCGGCCCTTCCGGTGCTGGGAAGGATTCCATTGTCAAAGCGCTAATCCAGCGTGGGTTGCCGTTGAGAATGGCGATCACGGCCACTACTCGCTCGCCGCGACCCGGTGAGCAGGACGGGGTCGACTACCACTTCGTCTCACCGGAGGAGTTCGGCCGCATGGTCGCGGACGACCAACTGCTGGAATGGGCGGAGGTCTATGGGAACCGTTACGGGGTGCCAAGGGCGCAAGTCCGAGAGGCCCTGGAGCAAGGCGAGTCGGTGATCGTAAGGACCGATGTACAGGGCGTGGAGAACATCCGACGGATCGATCCGACAGCGCTGACGATTTTCGTCGCGCCACCGTCGATGGAATCCCTTGAGAAGCGGCTCACGGCTCGGGGTGGGATCGACGAGGCTGGAGTTCGTCGCCGGCTCGAGGAGGCTCGGTCCGAGATGCCCCTCGCCGACGGGTTCGATTTCACCGTCGTTAACGATGACGGGGGGGTGGAGGCGGCCGTGGACCGAACGGCGGAAATCATCGAATCGGAGTCGCGGCGGACGGACCGGCCTTGGCCTGTGGTGTAACGCCAATGGAGTTTGGCCAAGAGACGGGACAAGAGGCCTCTTGTCCCGTCTCTCCGTTTGACGAGCGGCGCGGGTGTTAGTCGCCGGAGTCTTTTTCGGCCCGTTCTTCGGTTGCCTTCTTGATCATGGAGTAGGCGCG
>JASLZO010000189.1 GCA_030754805.1 Dehalococcoidia bacterium | reverse complement strand
CGTCCGCGGAACACGATCCGGATCGCCGTTCCTTCGTAGCCGAAGTTGTGTCGAATCATGTTTTCTAGATATCGGCGATATGAGAAGTGAACGAGCGACGGATCATTAGTGAAGAACACGAACGTCGGCGGATTCACTTCAGCCTGCGTCCCATAGTAGACCTGCAGCCGACGTTTCCGCGCCGAAGGCGGGGGATGAGCCGCCAACGCGTCGATGAGCGCTCGGTTGACGTTTGACGTCGAGACTCTCTTGTTCCGTTGGACCCAGATCTTTGTGACCGCATCCAGAACGGCCGTCATTCCCCGGTGTTCGAGAGCCGACGTAAACACGATCGGCATTCTTGGAAAGAACTTCAGGCGGCTTCGTAGTCGAGCTTCGACTTCCCTGCGCTCTAGATCTTCGTCTTCTGCCAAGTCCCATTTGTTGATGACCAGGACCATGCCTTTCCACGCGTTCTGTATGTACCCCGCCACATGCAGATCCTGCGCGGTCAGATATTCGGTCGCATCCACTACCAAAGCGGCAACGTCCGCCCGTTCAATCGCCTGCATCGCGCGAGCGACGCTGAATTTCTCGACCCCCGGCGTGATGTGTCCCCGACGCCGCATACCCGCCGTATCGATCAGGACGAATGACTGATCTTCGTAGTCGAACGGAGTGTCGATGGCATCCCTTGTCGTACCCGGAACCGGGTCGACGACCACACGGTCGACGCCCAAGATCGCGTTCACCAGCGAGGACTTCCCAACGTTGGGCCGCCCAACGATCGCCACCGGGATCGCGCCCTCGGGCAGATCGGGTGGCTCCTCGGGGTCGGGCAAGCCGGCCAGCAACTCACTCCACAGATCTTCGAACCCGATGTCGTGGTGAGCGCTGATTGGGAGTGGGTCACCCATCCCGAGTTGGTAAAACTCGGGGGTCAACCGCTCCCGGCGCACGTTATCGACCTTGTTCGCTAGAAGCACGACGGGTTTCCCTGACGTTCGGAGGGCCGCGGCGACTTCTTCGTCTGCCGGAACGATCCCCGATATCACGTCGACGACGAACAACAATAGGTCGGCGTCAACGACCGCAGTTTGGACCTGTTCGCGTATGGCGGAGACGATCCGATCGTCCGAGCCGAGAACGAGGCCACCGGTATCGACAATCGCGATCGTCCGTTCTTCATGCGATACGAAAGCGGTTACACGATCCCGTGTCGTTCCGGGCTCGTCCGCGACGACAGCGATCCGCTCGCGCGTGAAGCGATTGAAGATCGAGGATTTACCGACATTCGGTCGCCCCACAATGGCAACCGTAGGAATGATGTTCATGATGGTCTCGCCGTTAGGTTCGTTGCGGCAGGTCGGAGACGCCTAGCAGGAACGCGAGCAAGGCCTTCTGCGTATGCAACCGATTCTCCGCCTGATCAAGTACCGCCGAGCGATGGTCTTCCATCACTCCGTCGGCGACTTCTTCGCCTCGGTGCGCGGGCATGTCGTGAAGAAAGATTACCTCGGGTGCCGCGGAAGCAAGCGTCTCCAGAGTCACCTGGTATCCGTCGAAGGCGCGGAGCCGTTCGTCTCGTTCGGACTCTTGACCCATGCTCGTCCACACATCCGTATAGACGGCATCGGCGCCGATGGCCACTTCCATCGGGTCATCGATCTGTTGGACGCTCCAGCCCAACGTTGCCATTGAGACCGCGGAGAAAGAATCTGAATCAAGTTCATAGCCCCGCGGACTGGAGATGCGGAAGCCCACTCCCGTCATGGCACACCCCAGTGCCAGGCTCCGCGCAACGTTGTTTCCATCCCCGATATACGCGAGCGTGAGGCCTTCAAGCTTTCCGAAACGCTCCTTCAAAGTGAGTAAGTCCGCCAGCGTCTGGCACGGATGCTCAAGGTCCGAAAGCGCATTGACCACGGGAATCGTCGCGTGTTCCGCGAGCGCGACGACGTCCTTATGTGCAGAGACCCTAGCAGCCAGGATGTCGACGTACCGGCTCAACACACCGGCCACATCCTCAGCCGGTTCACGCGTCCCAAGTCCCACCTCATCGGGGCCCAGCACCACGCATATCCCACCCAGCTGATTCATCGCAATCTCGAAGCTGACGCGAGTCCGCAGAGAAGGTTTCTCGAACACGAGTGCCAATGATTTTCCACCGGCATCCGGACGAACCGATCCGCTCTTGAGCAGGCCGGCCAACTTGATCAACCCTTGAAGCTCCGAGATGGAAAGATCAGCGATCGACAGGATGTCCCGTTTCCGTGTCATAACGCTGTTGCCCCGGGAGAATCTTCGCTCTGGCTCAGCTGGAGGTTGCGGAACCGCTTCCATGCCGACGATGACGGCCCGCCAAGGCCACGCTCCCATCGACTCACGGTTCCGACGTCCACACCCAGTTTGTTGGAGAGGATGCGCTGACTCCATCCCATCTGTTCCTTAAACCTCAGCACCTCCTCCCCCTCGCTCGTGCGAATGCCCTCGGCGGGAGATTCTCTGAGGTTCGCACACTCGTCATGATGAAGTCATTCTATGGAGGGCTCATACTCGGTTCAAGGAACAAATATTAGACGCCACAAACGCCACCTGCCGGCCCCTCGTTTCGCTTGACTGAACGCTTTCGGAGAGCGCAAAATTGACCGATTGTCGCGTTGGTTCATAAGCGGCGAGTCTCGCCAACGTGGAGACTCGAACAAGGGGGAAGGGGGAGGGTGCGAATGGTTGATTTCGAGAACATCATCTATGAGGTCGAGGAGAATACCGGCTGGATCACGCTGAACCGACCCGAACGGTTGAATGCACTCAGCAGGCCGCTGCTGGCTGAGGTGGAAGAAGCGCTGAATGCCGCCCGAGACGACGAAAACGTCCGCGCAATCGTCATCAAGGGAGCCGGAAGGGCGTTTTCTGCCGGCTACGATATGAACGTACAGACACAGGGCGAGCGCAGGAGGGATGCACTCTTCTCTGCCCTTTCGAGTAGCGCCCCGCAGGACATGTATAAGCGGGCGATCTGGGACAATCCGAAACCCGTCATCGCTCAGGTCCATTCATTCACGCTGGCCGGAGGCGGCCACCTCGCGTGCCATTGTGACATCACCATCGCGTCCGACGACGCGCTGTTTGGATACCCGCCAGTCAGGTACGCAAGCGTTATGATGCCGCTCGTCTGGCCGGAGTTGGTCGGAATGAAGAAGGCCAAGCAAATGGCGTTCACCGGCAGCATGATTACCGCTCAAGAAGCGCTTCGCGTCGGACTCGTCAGTGAGGTGGTGCCACGGGACGATCTCGATGACCACGTCAAGGCGCTCGCGAAGACCATTGCCAAGCTGCCACCGGAGTCAACCCATCTG
>JASLZO010000188.1 GCA_030754805.1 Dehalococcoidia bacterium | reverse complement strand
CGTTGGTGTGCAGGCCGCTCGACGGGAACCCCACGAGTACGTCGCCTGCTCGGATCCCGGAGCCGTCCACCAGCTCGTACCTCTCCACCGCACCGACCATGAACCCGACCACGTCGTAGTCTCCGGTCGCATAGATCCCAGGCATCTCGGCCGTTTCCCCACCGATGAGCGCGCACCCCGCGTCATGACACGCATCCGCCATTCCCCGGACCATCTCAACAATCGCGTCCTGTTCGAGCTTCCCGGTCCCGATGTAGTCCAGGAAAAACAGTGGGTCTGCGCCCTGGACCCAGATGTCATTGATGCTGTGGTTCACGATATCCGCGCCGGCGGAGGCGTACGACTCGGCCAGAACAGCAAGCTTCAGCTTGGTGCCAACTCCGTCTGCGGACGCGACCAGCACCGGTTCGCGGTATCCCTGCAGCTTGAAAAGACCGCCGAACCCACCAATGTCTCCCAACACCGCAGGCGTGAACGTCTCACGAACCAACGGCGTGATCGCGCGCACCACCTCGTCACCCTTCGCGATATCGACTCCTGCTTTAACGTAGGCGTTTCCGTTGGAGCAGGCGCGCTCAGACGGAGCGCTATTCATGCGGTCGACCACTTACATACGCTCAAGGGCGAACTTGTCGAGTTCGAGTTGGACTGGAACCGGATACTTTCCGGTGAAACACGCGTCGCAGAATCCCGGCATTTTTTGCCCGATCGCGGAATAGAGGCCGGGCATGTCCAGGTACCCAAGGCTGTCGACTCCGAGGATCACTTGTGTCTCCTCTATGCTCCGGTTCGACGCGATCAACTCTGCGCGGCTCGGCATATCGATCCCGTAGTGACACGGGTACTTGATCGGTGGAGCACACACTCGCAGGTGGATTTCTTTCGCCCCCGCGGATCGCAGAAAGTTGACGACACGCTCGGTGGTCGTCCCTCGGACGATGGAATCATCGACGACGATCAGGCGTTTCCCTTTGATGACCTCGGTCAGCGGCGTGAACTTAAGGCGCACGCCTTCATCTCGAAGCCGTTGGTCGGGCTGTATGAAAGTCCTACCCACATATCGATTCTTGACCATAGTCTCCGCGAACGGAATCTCGGCCTCGCGGGCGTATCCAATCCCTGCTGCAATCGCCGAGTCCGGGATCGCCGTCACAAGGTCGGCCTCCATTGGATGTTGACGAGCCAGCTGCGCACCCATAGCTTCGCGGGTCAGGTAGACACGCTCGCCACTCAGATGGCTGTCGGGTCGTGAGAAATAGATGTATTCGAACACACAGAGCGAGCGGCGTGCTGTCCGAGCGATCGTGCTCGAGACTCCGCCAGCGTCGATCCGAAAAATCTCGCCCGGTTCAACTTCTCGTTCGAACTTTGCTCCAACATTTTCTAGCGCGCATGTCTCCGACGCCACGATCCAACCGCCGTTCAGCCGTCCGTAAGAAAGTGGGCGAAAGCCATGAGGGTCGCGGGCGGCATACACCGCGTCCTGTGTGATGATCGTCATGCTGTAGGCCCCGTCCAACCGGCGCATCGCCGACGCGATCCGTTCGTCCCAGGTATCGCCCGAAGCGTGCGTGATCAGGTAAGCGATGACTTCGGAATCCGTCGTGCCTTCGAACTGGACTCCCATGTCCAACAACTCACGTCGAAGGGATTCTGCGTTAACGACGTTCCCATTGTGCGCCAGGTAGAGCTCACCGCCGGGCCCGACTGCTCGAATCGGCTGCGCATTGGCCACCGTGCTAGATCCCGTCGTTGAATACCTGTTGTGGCCGATGGCCAGCCGGCCTGGCAACCCCGCAAGGATGTCCTCGTCGAAGACCCGAGAAACCAGGCCAAGAGCCTTGTGATTCCGGAATTCGCCGGAAGAATCAACGGTCGTTATGCCCGCACTCTCCTGCCCCCGGTGCTGGAGGGAGAAGATTCCGAAGAAGGCTACGCGCGCGGCATCGCCTTCCGGAAGGAAGACTGCAACGACACCACACGCGTCATGTATCGTCTGATCCACCTCTGCCATTCGGGGCGCCCGCGCGACGCCCACTAGTCAGGAACTGCGGTACGACCGAGTATATCAGTGCCACCCCCATGCCGGGTCATTTCCAGGTCTGTTTGTTGCTGTGTTGCGGCCAAAGAACGGCCACGTTTTTCTCCGTATTCTGGTCGCACGTTGACCGGTTCAACAAGTGCCCTCATCCAAGCAGACCGAGCAGATCCGAGCAGGTGTGCCGCGAGGGACAGGAGACACCGGTAGAATGATCCGTCGCGTCCACGGGTCGAGTTCATGGGGGAGGATCGCTCGATGACCACAATAGCTGCCGAAGAAAAGCACATCACCGTCAACGGTGTAGAACTGCGATATTTCGACTACGGAAACGAGAGCGCAACGCCGCTCATATGCCTGCACGGACACACGGGCCAGGCGCATATCTGGGACGAGTTTGCCGAGGGAATGTCTCACCACTTCCACGTGCTCACGATCGACCAGCGCGGGCACGGCGAGAGCGGGTGGGCGTCGACCGGATACGAGCGTGACCGGTTCGTCGAGGATCTCGGCGAGTTCATCGACGCTCTGAAGTTCGAGAAGGTCATCCTTTCCGGCCTCTCCATGGGTGGCTGGAACTCGCTCTTGTACACCACCGATCACCCAGAACGGGTCGAGAAGATCATCATCGTCGACATCGGCCCGGAGTCCAGCGAAGAGGCCAAGAAGCAATGGGGTTCCCGCGCACCAGCGCCGACCGAATTCGGTTCTCTCGACGAGGCAATCGCATCGGCTAGGGAAAATAACCCATGGGTCGCGGATGACCGGCTCAGGCAGGACGTCAGCGATCGGTTCATGCAGCAGGAAAACGGCAAATGGACCGCCAAAGCGGACCCTGCACTCACTGCTGGACCGCTCCGCGACGGAACCGACCAGGACTTGATCCACCGTTACTGGCACGCGCTCGAGGTGATTCCCTGCCCGATCCTCGAGGTCCGTGGCGCCGAAAGCCCGCTGTTGGATGGCGTCCTCCGCGAGAAGATGCAGAAGGCGGCTAAGAATCTCTCCTGGATCGATGTACCCGAAGCTGGGCACGTCGTCACGGTCGATCAGCCCAAGGCGTTCATCGAGGCGACCCGCGCCTTCTTGGGCGCCTGACCGCTCCGAAACCAACACGAGAGGCTGGGAAGCGATTGCAATCGCTTCCCAGCCTCTCGTGTTGGTTTCAAGAACCAGCGAACGCCGGGTTCGGCGCGGGACCCTCGGCTGATAAGCTGCGGCTCATGCGCCCGGCAACCCACGAACCAACGAGATGACGCAGTTCCTCAGTCGCCCCGTCTACTACGGCTGGTGGATAGTCGC
>JASLZO010000187.1 GCA_030754805.1 Dehalococcoidia bacterium | reverse complement strand
GCTGGGCGAAGGCGAACAAAGTGCCCTTCAGGTCAGAGAAGGTAATGCCCTCTTCGACCGCTAGGCCTTCGATCTGGAAGAAGATTGACTCGTGGGTCCCGTCCGTCGCTTCGTGACGGAAACATCGCCCTGGCACGATGACTCGGATCGGCGGGCGCTGGTCCTCCATGACGCGGATCTGCATCGGCGACGTGTGGGTTCTGAGCAGCATCGGCCGCGTTCCATCGTCTCTTTCGTAGTCGATCCAGAGGGTGTCCCAGCGGTCTCGTGCCGGGTGATCGGCTGGGATGTTCAGCGCTTCGAAGTTGTAGTAGTCCCACTCCACCTCGGGCCCTTCCACAGTCTGGAAGCCGAGTGAGCCGAATGCGCTGGTTATCTCGCGGATGATCTGGGTGGTGGGATGGTACCTGCCGGTCGGCGCGGGCCGTCCAGGAAGCGTGACGTCGACGGCCTCGCTTTCGAGACGCTGTTCGGTCCCGCTTCGCTCCAACGAATCACGCCGCTCCGAAAAAGCAGATTCGAGCGTCTGGCGGGTCCGGTTTCCCTGAGAGCCGGCAATGCGGCGATCCTCGGCGGGGACGGACGGAAGCTGTTCGAGGAGTCTGGGCAGCAGGCCCTGTCGCCTGCCCATATATCGAACACGCCAGTCTTCCAGGCTGCCGGTATCCGTGGCCTCGTTCAACTCCTGGAGAGCCCGCTCCTCCAAGGCGCTCAGCTGTTCGACGAGTGAAGCGGCGGCGGTCATCTGGGGATGAGATTCCGGTCGGTCATTTTCTCCGAGTCGACGCCATCCGTACCGTTTCGAGGTTCAGCGAGTATAGGAGCCGCGCCGTTGGAGGGTCAACGAGCCAGCACTTCCTCAGCTACGGGATCCTTCGCGGCGCTGATCAAGCCCGGTCGTGGCAACAACAGGACCGTCAGCGCCCCCAGGACACTCAGTATGGCGAACAGCGTGAGACCCGGTCTGTACCCGTCGAACGCGTCTCGCAAGAGGCCGAGGATTAGAGGGGCAACGGAGAATGAAAGAGACGTCACGGTCCAGAGAACGCCCTGGATCGCGCCGAACGCCTTCCGACCGAAGTACGTCCCGACGACGGCTGGTTGCAACACGGTGATACCGCCAAACCCGGGAGCGAAGGTGAGAAAGAACACTCCGAGAAGGAAGAAGCTTCGGGCAAAACCGCCCGGCAGTATCAGCGCGAACGCGGCCGTCCCGATCGCTTGAAGTGTCAAGGCCAGCATCGTCGCTTTCCGTTGGTCCATCATGTCGGCCAGCCATCCGCCGCCCAGGCGACCGACGACGGTGACGATAGCCATCGCACCGACCGTGTTCGCCGCGGTGTTCCTGGAATAACCGAGCTCCTCCATGAACGGAGCCATGTGGATCTGGAGGCCACCGATTGGCCAAAACGCAAACGAAAACACGAGAGCGACCGTCCAGAAGACGGGGGATCGCATGGCCTCCATGAACGTCGATCCTTCTTCGCCCGCTTCGTCGGTGGAACCATCGACAGGGACCTCGTCCTCTGTTGCCGCCCCGTCTGGGAGGAGGCCATGGTCCTCCGGGCGCCGGCGAAGGATGAGTGTCATGGGAAGCAGGACCGCCCAGATGACGACTGCCATCACGAGAAACGCAGTTCGCCAACCGGTCTCGTTCATCAAGATTAGGGATGGCTGGACAAGTAAACCCCCGAGACCCAGCCCCACCATGGTCAAACCGAGGGCACGGCCTCGAAGGCGTACGAACCAGTTAGCGACGGCCGGAATCGCTCCCTGCCACATCGCGACCGGGCCGAGGCCGGCCAACGGAAGCGCTAAGTAAATGTGCCATGGTTCGCTCATCACGCTCATCAGGTAGAAACCAGCGCCGCCCGCCACCATGCCGCCGCCTACCACTAACTTCGGTCCACGTCGATCGAAGAATGCGCCGAGCCCTGGGGCCAGGATTGCTCCGACGATTCCAGACAAGAAGAACGCTGGGTTTATCTGATCAGCGACGGTTGGGATCTCCTCACGGATCGGAGTGATGAAAAGCGTGAGCGCGTAGAAGAAGAACCCGCTGTAGAAAAACGCCATCGTCACGGCAGCGGCGACGATCCACCAGCCGTAGAACACGCCCAGCGGTGGGCGGCGACGTACGGCCGCGTCGCGCGGCGAACGAGAGTTAACTTCCGAGATCTTTCGTGACATCAGGTACCGGGATGTGTCGAAAGCCTATCAGCTACCGCTCACCGCCACCTGTGGCGATCTCCGTCGCCAACTGCTCGTCTCCGGGGAGCAATGGAGTGACCGGAGGATCAGGCTTTCGCATGGCCAGAACGATTGGCGCGGCAAGAACCGACAGCACCCCGAACACCAGGAACACCGGGATGTACGAGCCCATAGATTCGAAGCCGAGGCTGGCGATGTGCGGCGCGAGCGCGAATCCTGCTTCACCGGTCATGAACAAGATGCCGTTGATCGCGCCGAACGAGAACCGCCCGAACATCTCTGCCTGGAGCGCGGGACGGGTGACCACGGTGCCTCCGAACCCGAACCCCCAGAACACGAAGAAGGCCGGTAGCAACCACCATCGATCGGCTTCAACCTGTATCAGGACGAATACGGCTATTCCCTGGAGCACGAACGCAAACGCCGCCATGCGGCGTTTGTCCCAGATGTCGACCAAGAACCCGAATCCGATGCGCCCCACGACCGTGGATAGTGGCAGCACGAACAGGAGATTCGCGGCGGAGCGTTCGGAAAACCCTACGCTCTGAAGTAACGGGGACCAGTGAACCTGCAGCGCCGAGATCGTCAGGAAGACCATCATCGAACCGATCGAGAGCAGCCAGAACGTTCGCGTTCGAAGCGCTTTTCCCGCGCTCACATTGATCTCCCCACTCTCGCCGTCGTCGTTCGTCGCAGGTGGCCCATCGGCGCCATCAGGCCATTGCCCAATGTCCTCCGGACGGCGTCGGATTACCCAAACAGACACGGGGAGCAGGGCCCAGGCGACGAGGCCGACGATGAGGAGGGCATCTCGCCACCCCACGATCTCGATCAGTTGGAACAGCGGTGGGGCCATGATTCCGGCCAACCCAAACCCCAGGGTGTATATGCCCAGCGCTCGTCCCCGCATCCGGACGAACCAGTTGGCAACGGCTGGTGCGGTCGCCATCCAAATCGAGGTGGAACCGACGTTCGCCACGATGAACGCGACGTAGAACATCTGGAGCGACTTCGCCTGACCCATGAGCACCAATCCCGCTCCCATCAGAAGCAAACCCATGGTGACCAACGGACGCGGCCCGATCCTGTCAAAACCGAATCCGAGGGCGGGTGCGATAGCGGCGGCGATCACGCCGA
>JASLZO010000186.1 GCA_030754805.1 Dehalococcoidia bacterium | reverse complement strand
CCCCGGCCCTTCAGAGAGCGCTCGCGGAGCATGGGTTGGACGCAGACTTCGACGGCGAGATCATCCTCGGACGTGAGATCAATCCCGAGGGGCGCAACGTATGCCGGGTCAACGGCCGCCTGGTGCCCGTGCGAACGCTGGCAGCCATCGGCTCGAACCTCGTCGACATCCACGGGCAGGGAGAGCAACTTTCGCTCCTCAAACATTCGGAGCAGTTGGCCGTCCTCGACCGCTATGGCGGCCTTGAGAATGATCGCGGCAATGTCGCCTCTCTAGTCAGTCAACTCGCGGCGGTCAGAAAAGAGCTGAAAGACACAGTCGGAGATGAGGCGGAAGTCGCTCGGTTGGTCGACACCCTCAGGTTCCAGGTCAACGAGATCGAGAAGGTGGGACTTGAGGTCGGCGAGGATGTGCGGCTCCGACGAGAACGGGACATCCTTCAGAACGCGGAACAGGTCCAGTCGCTCATCGGCGAAGCGCTCTCGAAGCTAGTCGATGGCAGCGAGGAACGACCGGCGGTCGCCGACCAGGTCGGGTCCGTCCTTCAGGCTTTGCTCCGCCTGGAAACGATCGACCCGTCGTTTACATCCCAGCGGGAGGTCGTCGAGGGCTTCGCGGATCAGGCTGATGAAATCGCACGGTCGCTGAGGACCTACCTGGAGGCAATCGACCCGAGCGGTGACCGTCTGGCAGAGGCAACGGAACGTCTCGACGCGATCTCACGGATCGAGCGCAAGTACGGACCCTCGGTCGAGGACGTGCTCTCATTCGCTTCGGACGCCGAGGAGGAACTCGCACAGCTGGAACGCTCGGACGAGCGCCGAGCCGAATTGATGGGTCAAGCGAAGCAGTTGCTTCAAGACATCGGTGCCGCTGCGGGCCGGCTGTCCACTGGGCGCTCGGATGCGGCATCCCGGTTCGCTCCGGCGATCGAGACTGAGTTGGCGGACCTTGCCCTCGAAGGAACACGCGTGGAAATAGAGGTCTCGCGGCGACCGGCCGAAACCGACGGCGTCGAGGTGGCCGCAAAAGGCTCAGTCCCATCCGGTCGATACTCATTCGATGCCAGCGGCATCGACGCCGTGGATCTGCTCATCGCCCCGAATCGGGGAGAGCCCATGCGCCCCGCCGCGAAGACCGCATCTGGAGGCGAGACATCTCGGTTGATGCTGGCGATTAAGACCGTGCTCACCGCCGCCGACGCCATTCCCACTCTGGTTTTCGACGAGGTCGACGCAGGAATAGGCGGCCGGCTCGGAGCGACCGTCGGCCAAAAGCTCTCGGCCCTGTCCAACGAGCACCAGGTTCTCTGCGTCACCCATCTCCCACAGATCGCTGCGATCGCCGATCACCACGTCCGCGTGAAGAAGGGCGTGTCCGACGACCGCGCGGTTACCTCGATCGAGGTGCTCAACGCCGAAAAGCGGGTCGAGGAGATCGCGCAGATGCTCGGCAGCACGTCGGATGCGGGAATGAGCAGTGCCGAAGAGATGATCGCTGAAGCTTTCAGTCAAAAGACGTTCGAGGCTGTTCATGCCGTCTAGCGCCGCTCGCTGGGCATTGATCGAGGAAAATGCGGTGGACGTTCCCGCCGACTCAAGAGCGACCGCCTGACCCGAAGCTTGGCCCGACTGCACCCATATACTTCGTCCGAGGCCCATTCGAGGCCCCGCGTTCGTCCGGATGCCCGGTGGTGCAGTGGTAGCACAGAGGACTTTGAATCCTCTGACCCAGGTTCGAACCCTGGCCGGGCAGCCACGTCCCCGTCATGTCTGGCGGGTTCAGTCCGCCGCTATGAACGCCTCAAGTGCCTTCGCTAGCTCCACGGGCCGGTGCAGTTGGATGTCGTGCGCGGTTTCGGGGAACCACGCTTCGTCGCTTTTCTCGAGCAGCTCTCGTGCGCGGCGGACCGATTCCTGCTTGCGTTCGTTCCATTCTTGTCCACGATCGCTCCCAGAGAGCGCGCCCGCGAACATCACCGGAGCTCGAACTCGCGTGTAAAGTTCTCGCGCATTTAGATTCCCCATCTGTTTCAGGATCAGGACCTGGTTCTCACGTGAGAGCCGTTCACTGACGGAGCCGTCGTCGTTCATGGTCACGCTGGACATCAGAACGTCATCGAGTTCCGGGCCGGCGACGTCTTTGAGCGCTTTACCGGCCGCTTCCAGGTAACTCTCCCGGGTTCGGTAGATCTCCAACGGAGCCATCATCGACTCGTAGTCCGGCGGAGTTCCGTACGCGCTCGCCTGTCGCCTCCGACCTCCGAACCCGCCGTCCACCATCGCCAGATGCGCAACCCGGTCCGGATGCTCCGCCGCCAGCACCAATGCAACGCTCGCGCCCCAGGAATGGCCCGCGATCATCGCCCTCTCTACACCCGCTTCGTCAAAGAGTTGCGCGACATCCGACGCCACGGTCGGATAGTCGTAGCCCCATCCCGGCTTGTCGGAATGTCCGTGGCCGCGAAGGTCGGCCGCGATGACCCGATGGTTCTCAGCCAGGATCCTGGCCGTATACGACCAGTACTCAGCGGAAACGGTCAACCCGTGAAGAAGCACCACCGGCGAGCCATCGCCCGGCCACTCTAGATACCGAAGGCGGACGTCACCGTTAGAGGTGAATCTCGTCTCGGGATCGGTCTTCATCGTTCGCATCCTGTCCCTCTGCTACTGGACGCGTGCCGTTCGATCATCGCTTGCGAAGCATAGACCGACCGGTCACCGGTTCCAGAACACACCTCTTTTTTGCTGTCAGGGCAACACCGCTTAGTGCCCAATCGCATACCGCGCAACTGGGAAGATTCGCCCCATCGGCACATATGTGTGACGAATCCGAGCAGATGACCCCAGAATCGGAGAATGCAATGGGAAGGGACGACGGAGCAGCATCCCAGCGTAGCGGCATCCAGCAGGATTGCGAAGGCTTGCTCGGTCGGTTGCCTGCTGAATTCCTGGCGAGGGTTCACATGGCTATCAATCAAGAGATCGAGCGCCGACACGAGTTCACTGGAGACGCGGGTCAACCGGCTGGATGTGCCTTGGGGCGTGCCGTCTGTAGGCGGCTCGACCTTCGTCAGATAATCTATCGGCAGTCCGACTTCGAGTGAAGGCTCAGACCGGAGTCGCCCCGGCGGACCTCGAAGCCTCGTAGATACGATCGGTCCGGGCCGCCATGATGAAGTCATTCCGGTGAAGATCCTTGATCTTGTGGGTCCACCAGGTGACCGTCACCCTGCCCCACTCCGCCGTGAGCATCGGGTGATGACCTTCCATTTCGGCCTCATCTCCGACTGCATTGGTCAGCGTGAGCGCCTCGACGAAGTCCTTCACTGTGAATACTCGCTCGAGTTTCTTGATGCCGTGGTCCTCGAAGA
>JASLZO010000185.1 GCA_030754805.1 Dehalococcoidia bacterium | reverse complement strand
TCGATTGGCCCTTGTGGGGGATGTCGAAATCGACGCGGTCGTGCAGGACGAAGCGGCCGCTGAGTTCGGCACATCTGGGGAGGCCCTTGGGGACTTCCTGGACATCGACTTGGACTTCGGAACCATCGGCTACTCGCTGCTTCCCTGGGACTGACGTCCATGACCCACCGGATGCCTACGACACGACGGCGGATGCTCATCACCGAGCACTGCGGTGAGCGTGGAGGTATTGTCAACGTCGGTTGAAAACTCCCCAGATCGGCGGATGAAGAGTCCCCACCTAGGCGTCCTTAGGACGCCTTTTCCGCCTGCGAAGGCGTGAGCAGTCCGGCCTTCCGGCGTTCTTTGAGTCGATAGCTCTCCCCTCGTATGTTGATGGTGGTCGAGTGATGGAGGAGGCGGTCGAGCACAGCGGTCGCTATCACCGCATCACCTAGGACCGAATCCCACTCGCCGTAGCTCTTATTGCTGGTCAGTATGACGCTTCCCCGCTCATATCGTGCGCTGATGAGCTGGAAGAAGAGCGTCGCGCCGACGGCATCCAACGGCAGGTAGCCCATCTCGTCGATGACGAGCAGCTTCGGCGACAGGTAAACCCGCATGCGGGCATCCATTCGGTTCTGCTGCGCGGCGCGACCGAGGTCGGCGACCAGGTCGTGCGCCGTGACGAAGTAGGCGGAGTAACCCGCCCCCAATGCCTCCATCACCAAGGCAATGCTCAGGTGCGTCTTCCCGACGCCCGGCGGACCCAAGAAGATGACGTTGCTTTGGTCGTGCAGGAACCGGAGCGTCTGCAATTCGCGGATCTGTCGGCGGTCGATGGTGGGCTGGAAAGCGAGGTCGAAGTCCGACAACCTCCGCACCATGGGCAGCCGCGCCCTGCGTATGCGCATCTGCAAGCCGCGCTCCTTGCGCACTGTCGCCTCGCATTCCATCAGGTCGGCGAGGAAGTCCGCATAGGACCGCTCCTCCTTCGCCGCTCGTTCCAGATGGCTGTCCAAGAGCGCCTCTGCTTCATTCAGTCCCAAGGTCGTCAGCAAAGCCCGCAGCCCATCGAAAGTGGTCATCGACCGCCTCCTTCTTGCGCGATAGCTTCGTAGAAGGACAGGGGGCGGACTTCCACCTCGGGAGGCACGACACGAAGGTGAAGCGGCGCCTTTGGAGCTCTGCCGCTACTGCCCGTCGGGATGCCCAGATGATGTGCAGGGACGGTGACGACCCCATGTCGACCGGAACTCAGAGGATGTACGGCTAAACAGGCGCCTTCCAGGCGAATCTCGACGGCACCGTCCGTTTCCCTCACGCTCACCTCACGTCCCGCCGCCGTCCATGGAACCGAATACCGGTTGCCGCGGTAGCTGACATAGGCATCACGGGCCACTCGACGCGTCTCTTCGTGGCAATATCCGAAGGTCTGTCGACCAGCCAACGGCTGCAGATGCGGCTTTTCCTCCTCCCAGGCGTCGTCGACGATCCGATGCGTCGTCCCATGGATCCGGCGATGCGCTACGGTCAGGTTCCATTGACGCATCTGACCCCGCAGGTCGTCGAGCGAAGTCGCTGAGCGTCCGCAGAGGAAGTTCCCTTTGAGATACTTGATCCTCGATTCCACCTTCCCCTTCGTCTGCGCACGATAGGGACGGCACAGGCGGGGCGTGAAGCCCCAGTAGGCGGCGAATTCACGGAAGGCCGGATGCCAGACGATCTCATCCCGATCGTCACGACCCAAGACGATCGTCTTCATCCAATCGTAGAGAATCTCGTGAGGAACACCCCCCAATTCGTGGAACGCCGCCTCATGCAGACGCAGCAATGTCGCGATGCGCTGGTCCGTGGCCACGTCCACGAACTGCGCACGGCTGTATCCGAGTGTCAGGACGAATCCCCACAGCGGCTGACGCTCCCCGTCCGGCCAGCTCTGCCAACCCAAGTGTCCCCAGTCCAACTGTGCCTGATGACCCGGATTCGTCTCGAAACGCCGAACCGCCACTTCCGTTGACGCTTGGCGTTTCGGACGAAGGTAGTCTTTGAGGATCGTGTATCCACCCTCGTAGCCCTGTTCCCGTAGCTCCCGCAGCAGCACGACCGCGTTCCACACGCCTGCCTGGAGACGCTCCTCGATGAAGCCTGTGTAGCGATCCAGCTTGCTCGGCCGCTTCGGACGCGGTCCGTAGCGGGGTGGGACCCCGCCACCTCGCAGATACCTCCGTACCGTTTTCCGGTCGAAGCCCGTCAGCCGGCTGATGACGGTCAACGACAATCCCTGTCGACGAAGCGAGAGAATCTCCTTCACGTCCATTCCCCTTAGCATCAAGCCCTCCTCTCCGCAGAGAGGAGGATCATCCAACCAGCGCTAAGTGGGGAGATTTACTCCGGCGATCTGGGGATTATTACACCGCTGCTGACAGTATTCGAAGGTGCGGGGTCGGGAGGCCTTCTGGGCCCGGATAAGATAGGGATATGGGTGCTCCGGAGTTGGTGAGGTTGGACTATTTCCGCCGGCGCCCCTGGTTTCTGTGGCTAGGCGCCGCGGTCGGCGGCTGGGGAACTGTTCTGACGCTGTACTTCTGGATCCTGCCTGCGGCGGCCGTCCAGGTAGCCAACATCGTCCCTATCGCGTGGGAGGAGGGGCTCGGCGTGACGGCCCAGAACGCGATCGTCGGTGCATCGCCAGTCTTCGAGGACGCGCGGACGCGGAGGGCTGTCAACGAGCTTGTGGAGCGGCTCAACGAGGGGTCGCCTGGGCATCCCTAGACCGTTCGAGTCACGATCGTTGAGAACTCGGTGGTGAACGCGGTCGCCGCGCCTGGTGGATACATCGTGATCTTTTTCGGCTTGCTGGAAAAGATCCACGCGGCCGAAGAGCTTGCAGGAGTTCTCGCCCATGAGATGCAGCACATCATTCACCGTCACGGCACGCGTATGCTTTTCAGAGAACGTTCCACGTCCATGCTGGTCTCCCTGCTCGCAGGAAGCGGAGGCGCCACGGAGGCCATTATGGAGAGTGCCCATCTGCTCGTCGTTCTTGGCTACGCCGCGAATACGAACGGGAAGCAGACGTCGTGGCAATGAGGATGCTCCAGCGCGCCCGAATCGACCCGTACGGCATCATCCGATTCTTCACTCGCTTGAAACAGGAGAGTAGCGGCCAGTCGGCGATTCTCCCTTACCTCTCGACGCACCCGGCCACATCCAAGCGGATCGAGCTTCTCAAAGGTATGGCGGGGGAGGCCGGAGAGACTCCAGAGCCCCTGATGACGTGCGATGAGTGGAAGGAAGCGATGCAAGGCTGCCGCGGGGCTAGGCGCCCTCATGGGGCGTGCGCCAGGTCGGGGAGCCCCCATACACTCGTTGACGTGCTGTGTGCGGGACT
>JASLZO010000184.1 GCA_030754805.1 Dehalococcoidia bacterium | reverse complement strand
GAGGCTGTACAGCACATGACGACCGACGAAACTATCAGCATCGACGGACACGCACGCGAAGAAACGGGCAAACGGGTTCGCTATCTGCGCCGGAGAGGGATCACCCCCGCGAACATATACGGTCGTGGCATGGAATCCCTGTCATTCCAGGTCGAGACGCGCGAACTCGAACGGATCGTCCACCTGGGCGCCAGGTCGGCACTGGTGACCGTATCGATAGAGGGTCAGCGCCACAGCGCCCTGCTTCGCGTCCTCCAACGTCATCCTGTGACTCGACTCCCCCTCCACGCGGAGTTCTTCCGAGTCGAGTTGGACCGGGTAATCCAAACTCAGGTTCCGGTTCACATCGTCGGTGAGGCACCAGCGGCACGGCTTCCGATGGCACTCGTCAGCCAGGTGATGCACGAAATCACCATCGAGTGCTTTCCGGCCGATATCCCATCCGCAATCGAGGTCGAACTCTCACCCCTGATCGAGATCGGCGACGCGATTTTCGTCCGTGATCTCGTCGTCCCGGAGAGCACGACCATCGTTTCGGAGCCTGAGCAGGTGGTCGTCAGGGCCGGTCAAGGGCGCGTCGCTGCCGAAGCCGCCGCACTCGATGCCGAAGCAGCCGAAGCGACAGCCGCGGAGGGTGGTGTCGAGGAGCCAGAGGAAGCCGGCGAGTCTGCCGAGGAAGGCCAGGGGGGCGACTAGCTCAATCCCGGTGTCCGTCGACTCCGATCAACTGGTCTTCAGAACCCCGAGTTCGATCTCGACACCTTCGAGTGAAATGCGGCTGGTCGTTGTTCCTTCAGGCGGCTCCGCCTCGGAAATGCCGTCGGCAAGGGTTTCCTGGCTGATGTAGTTCCCGTGCTCTGCGATGACGGGTTCGACCAGTTCACGCCCGTTCCGTCCGAACGTGGCAACATGCATAACGATCCGGTCGGAAATCTCGAGGCCTGCGGTTCTGCGCAGGTCCTGAACGTGCCGTACCAGTTCGCGCGCCTGGCCCTCACGCGCCAACTCCGCGGTGATTGTCACGTCGGCCGCGACCATCACGGGGCCGTCGCTGACCGAGACGAAACCCGGCCTATCTTGCGATTCGACGAGCAATTCATCTGTTTCGAGCTGGATCCCACCGATTTCGGTTTGGAGTCCGGCGCGAATTCGCTCCGCGGCATGATTCACCTCCGCGTCCTTCAATGACTGAACGAGCTTGACCACCCTGCCAAGATCTCGTCCAAGCTTGGGCCCAAGGCGCGCGAGGTTCGGCTTCACGACGAAACTCACGAAGGATGCGTCGGTCTCTTCACCCACTATCTGCTTCACGTTAAGTTCGTCGCGCAATTGGTCCTCAATCAGCGGCAGTGCCTCGCGGTCCGACTGAGCCGGAAGGACCATGTGCGCCGCGCCCAACGGCTGCCGTACTTTGATGCCGGCCTTGCTCCTCGCTGCGCGCCCCACGCTCGACAGCTTCATCGCGAGCCGCACCGCGTGTTCGACCTCGGGGTCGATTTCGTCCGTACGGGGTTCGGGCCAATCGGCCAGGTGCACGCTGCTCGGTACCTCCGCCTGACCACGCCACACTAGGTTGCGGTATATCTCGTCCGCGATGAAGGGTGTCAGCGGCGCCAGCAGGTGCGAAACCGTCGTCAACGCTTCATAGAGCGTGTGGTACGCGGAGTGTTTGTCAGAATCGTCCTCTGTCTTCCAGAACCTTCGACGGCTTCGCCGGACGTACCAAGTCGAAAGTTCATCCACGAAACTCTCGATTAGCTTCCCAGCCTCTCCAATCTCGTACGCCTCCAGTTGTTCCGTAACCTTGGTGATCAATCTCTGCACGCTCGACACCAACCATCGGTCCAGGACGGGCCGCGCCTCTAGAGGGGGGGGTACGCGGTCGGACGGGTCAAATGCATCGAGGTTCGCGTAGGTCACGAAGAAGCTGTACGTGTTCCACAACGGCAACAGGAAACGACGGACGGTGTCGCCGACCAGTTCCTCCGAGAATCGCCGTGGGTTCCCAGCAGAGGTGGCCGTGTACATGTACCACCGCAGCGCGTCCGCGCCCCGCGTATCCAGCACCAACCACGGGTCGACCACGTTCCCTTTGGACTTGCTCATCTTCTCGCCATTCCCGTCGAGAATGTGACCCAGGCTGATCACGTTCTGGTACGCGGGCCTATCGAAGAGCAGCACCGACAGAGCGTGCATCGTATAGAACCAACCACGCGTCTGGTCTACCGCCTCGCAGATGAAATCTGCCGGGTGATGTTGATCAAACCGGTCTTCGTTCTCGAACGGATAGTGCCACTGGGCGATGGGCATCGCGCCGGAGTCGTACCAGGCGTCCATCACCTCAGGAACCCGACGCATCCTCTCCCCGCATTCGGAACAACGGAAGGTGACGGCGTCCAAGAACGGGCGATGAAGGTCCATCCCAGGGCCGTAGCCGTCAATCTCCGGCTGAGATGCCAGCTCTTCGATGCCACCCATCGCCTGGTTGTGGCCGCATTCGTCGCAGATCCAAATCGGGATCGGTGTCCCCCAGTAGCGTTCGCGCGACAGCGCCCAGTCGACGTTGTTCTGGAGCCACTCGCCGAATCGGCCTTCGCGGATGTGCTCCGGGTGCCACCCAATCTCCCCGTTCGCCCGGATCAACGAGTCCTTCACCGCCGTGGTGCGGACGTACCAGGACTCCTTCGCGTAGTAGAGCAGCGGAGACTCGCATCGCCAGCAGAACGGGTAGGTGTGCTCGACCGTGCCACTTCGGTATAGCAGACCTCGGGAGCGAAGGTCTTCCGTTATCCCCGGGTCGGCCGCCTTGAAGTTCACGCCGGACTGTGCCACACCCGGAAACTCGGAGACATTGCCGTCCAACTGGACCGTGTGGATGATTGGTAAGCCTTCTGCCCGCCCAACCTCCAGGTCCTCGGCGCCGTACGCAGGCGCGACGTGAACGATTCCAGTCCCGTCACCAAGCGACACGAAATCTCCGATGATCACTCGGTGTGCCGGCAAGTCCGGTTCCACCCAGTCGAACAGTGGCTCATACGTGATTCCGGCGATCTCTGTGCCAGCAACCGCTGCCACTACCTCGTACCCTTCCTCGATCGTCGCATCAACCAGCGCCTCGGCCAGGATCAAGCGTTCCCTGCGGCCATCGGAACTGAAAGGACCCTCTACCACGACGTACCGCGCGCCCCCCGCGACGGCGAGGGCCACGTTGGCCGGAAGCGTCCACGGGGTGGTCGTCCACGCCAGGAAATACGTCGGGACGTCGAGTGATGGAAGCGCCGTTCTGGCGTCCTCCGTATCTTTCACTCGCAATTTGACGTGCACGGACGGGTCCGGGGTGTCGTCCTGGTACCCAAGCGCGACCTCATGAGAACT